>NZ_JBEOSZ010000010.1:0-44356 GCF_040303285.1 Streptomyces sp. NPDC096046
TACACCCAGTACGAGGGCTTGCACCCGGCACGCCGAGAGCACGCACCGGACGCCGCTCCTTGACGGGCAAACGTTGCCTGCCGCGGCACTAGAGGTCCGGAGGCCCGCCCGAGCCCCTACTGCATGCACGGTCATCGAACCCCGCACCGGTGTTACCGTTCCGGTATGGCGTCGAAAACGGCAGGCGGGCAGCTTGAGGAGCGGTGGCGGGACATCCTGTCGACGCATGCGCGCACGCTGTGCGAGATCGACCGCGCGCTGCATCCGCACGGTCTCGGCGCGTCCGACTTCGAGGTCCTGGACATGCTCGCGGCCTCGGCGTCCGAGGAGGGCGAGCAGTGCCGGGTGCAGAACCTCGCGGGGCGCGTCCACCTCAGCCAGAGCGCGCTGTCGCGCCTGATCGCCCGGCTGGAGAAGGACGGGCTGGTGACCCGGTCGGTGTGCGCGGAGGACCGGCGGGGCGTGTGGGTCTCCCTGACGTCGAAGGGTCGTGACCTGCACGCCGAGGTGCTGCCCCTGCAACGCGCGGCACTGGCCCGGACGCTGGGCGGCTGAGCCCCCCGGGCCCGGGCCGGGCCGGTCGCCTCACTGACGTGCCAGCAGGGTGCGGACTCCCTCCGAGGTGAGTGTCAGGCGGTGCTCCGAGCTGCCGTCGATGGTGAGCGACAGGTCGTCGGCCGGCCACTGCGCGGCGAGGGCGCCGAGCGGCACCAGGCGGTAGCGGGAGACGAACGGCAGCAGCCCGGCCATCTCCACCTCGGAGGTGAACACGGGCACCACCGGTTCGCCGCCCGGCTGCTCCAGCACCGGCAGCGCCACCGCCGTGGGATTGGCGTCGGCGTCGCCCGCGTCGTCGGGCACGGGGATGAGCACGTCGCTGTTGGCGAGCGCGTCCAGAGCCGCCTCGTCCTCGGTGTTCTCGGCGAGGACGTCCAGAGCCCGCTGGGCGGGCGTGGGCGTGGGGTCGTTTGCAGGTGTCTCCATGGCAGATTCCCTGATAGCGGCGGTCGTGCGGCCAACCCGGGGCAAGATCCGCCCCCGGGTGCGGTCCTGCTCGCGTACCCGAACGGGCACGGGGCAACCCTGGTGGACCTCCGGGTTTCGTGGAGGCGTGGGAGAGATCTCGTGGGCCGGGCGCAGGCGGTTCCGAGTGGTGCCGGAGAACCAGCGGTCCCGCGCCGGTGCGCCCGCGGGCGCGCCGGTCAGCCGTTTCCCTCGGCGGCGGCCCGCTGCCAGGCGCCCTCCCGCAGCAGGCGCAGCCCGTTCAGGCCGACCAGGACCGTGGAGCCCTCGTGGCCCGCGACGCCCAGCGGCAGCGGCAGGTCACCGGCCAGGTCCCAGACGACGAGACCGGCGATGAACACCCCGGCGATCACCAGGTTCTGCACGACCAGCTTGCGGGCCCGGCGGGACAGGGCGACGGTGGCCGGGACCGCGGCGAGTTCGTCGCGCACGATGACGGCGTCCGCGGTCTCCAGCGCCAGGTCGGAGCCGGCCCGGCCCATGGCGATCCCGGTGTGCGCGGCGGCGAGGGCGGGCGCGTCGTTGACGCCGTCCCCGACGACCAGCACCTTGCGGCCCGCGCTCTCCATCTCCTGGACGGCGGCCAGCTTGTCCTGCGGCAGCAGCCCGGCACGCACGTCGTCGATGCCGGTCTCGGAGGCGAGGTGTGCGGCGGCCCGGGGGTTGTCGCCGGTGAGGAGCACCGGAGCGGTGCCGGTGAGGCGGGCGAGGGAGGCTACCGTGGCGGCGGCGTCCGGGCGCAGCCGGTCGGCGATGCCGAGCAGCCCGGCGGGGCTGCCGTCCACGACGACCAGGACGGCGGTACGGCCGGACTCCTCCAGTTCCGCGGCCGTGGCGACGGCGTCGTCCAGCCGGGCCGGGGCGCCCACCGCGACCGTACGGCCGCCGACGACGGCGGTGACCCCGACGCCGGGCGTGGAGGTGAAGTCCTGCGCGTCCGGCAGGTCGAGGCCGCGCTCGCGGGCCGCGTCGACGACCGCACGGGCCAGCGGATGTTCGCTGGGGCGCTCGGCGGCCGCCGCCAGCGTCAGCAGCGCCCCCTCGTCCAGGCCGCTGCCGGGCAGCGGCCGGACGTCGGTGACACGGGGGCTGCCCTCGGTGAGGGTGCCGGTCTTGTCCAGCGCGACCGCGTCGACCTGGCCGAGCCGCTCCATCACCACGGCCGACTTCACGAGTACGCCGTGCCGCCCTGCGTTGGCGATGGCCGACAGCAGAGGCGGCATGGTGGCCAGCACCACCGCACACGGAGAGGCGACGATCATGAACGTCATGGCGCGCAGCAGCGCGTCGGTGAGCTGCGCGCCGAACGCGAGCGGCACCAGGAAGACGGCCAGGGTCGCGGCCACCATGCCCAGCGAGTAGCGCTGTTCGACCTTCTCGATGAACAACTGCGTGGGCGCCTTGGTCTCGGACGCCTCCTGCACCATGCGGACGATCCGGGCGATCACCGAGTCGGACGCGTCGCGCTCGACCCGGATCCGCAGCGCGCCGGTGCCGTTGAGGGTGCCCGCGAAGACCTCGTCCCCCCACTCCTTCGCCACGGGCAGCGGCTCTCCGGTGATGGTCGCCTGATCCACCTCGCTCGCCCCGTCCAGCACCCGGCCGTCGGCGCCGACCCGCTCGCCGGGACGCACCAGGACGGTGTCGCCGACCTTCAGTTCCTCGACGGGGACGGCCTGTTCGCCGCCGTCGGGGCCGAGGCGGGTGGCTGTCGCGGGGGCCAGGTCGAGCAGGCCGCGGACCGAGTCGGCGGTGCGGGCCGTGGCCAGAGCCTCCAGCGCGCCGGAGGTGGCGAAGATGACGATGAGCAGGGCGCCGTCCATGACCTGCCCGATCGCGGCCGCGCCCAGGGCGGCGACGACCATCAGCAGGTCGACGTCGAGGGTGCGTTCCTTGAGCGCCTTGAGCCCTTCCCAGCCGGGCTCCCATCCACCGGTGACGTACGACAGCGCGTACAGCGGTCCCCAGGCCCAGGCCGGGGCGCCGGTCAACTGCAAGGGCAGCGCGAGCAGGAAGAAGACGGTGGCCGCGGTGGCCCAGCGCGCCTCCGGGAGCGCGAGGACGCGGGTGCGCCGCCGGGGGGCGGTCCCGGAGCGGTCGGGCTTGGCCCGTTCGGCCTGCTGTGGCGTGAGGGTGGAGGTCATCAGGGGTCCTTCTGGCGGGGGCGCGTCGGCGCCCCTCACCATACAGGAACACATGAAGACTCATTCATGCCTTCATATGCGAGTCCCCGCCGCGCGGGTCCCCCCCGTCACCTCACGGGCACGGCCACGTACTGGTGCTCCAGGAACTCGTCGATGCCCACCCGGCCGCCCTCACGCCCGAGGCCGGACTGCTTGACCCCGCCGAACGGGGCCGCCGGGTTGGAGACGAGGCCGGTGTTCAGGCCCACCATGCCCACCTCCAGGCCCTCGCTGACACGCAGCCCGCGGTCCAGCCCCCGGGTGAAGACGTAACCGACCAGGCCCCAGGGCGTGTCGTTGGCGCGGCGCAGGACCTCGTCCTCGTCGTCGAAGGTGAGGATCGCCGCGACCGGGCCGAAGATCTCCGTGTCCATCAGCCGGCTGCCGGGGTCCACGCCGGCGAGCACGGTCGGCGGGTAGAAGTTGCCGGGGCCTTCGGGCCTGCGTCCCCCGACGAGCACCTGGGCACCGCGCTCCACCGCGTCGGCGACCAGCTCCTCGACCTTGGCCCGTCCCGCCGCGTCGATCAACGGGCCCACGTCGACACCGGCCCGCGTGCCGGGACCCACCACGAGCGCGCCCATCCGCTCGGCGAGCCGCCGCCCGAACTCCGCGGCCACCGACCGGTGGACGAAGAAGCGGTTGGCGGCGGTGCAGGCCTCGCCCATGTTGCGCATCTTGGCGACCATGGCCCCGTCCACGGCCACGTCCAGGTCGGCGTCGTCGAAGACGATGAAGGGCGCGTTGCCGCCCAGCTCCATCGAGGTGCGGACGACGGTGTCGGCACATTGCGCCAGCAGGAGCCGGCCGACGGCGGTGGAGCCGGTGAAGGACAGCTTGCGGATGCGCCCGCCGCGCAGCAGCGGCTCGCACACCTCGCCCGCGCGGGAGGTGGTGACGACGTTCAGCACCCCGTCGGGCAGGCCCGCCTCTTTGAGGATCCCGGCCAGCGCGAGGCTGGCCAGGGGCGTCTGCGGGGCGGGCTTGAGGATCATCGTGCAGCCCGCGGCGATCGCCGGGCCGATCTTGCGGGTGCCCATGGCCAGCGGGAAGTTCCACGGGGTGATCAGCAGGCAGGGGCCGACCGGGCGGCGGGAGAGCAGCATGCGGTTGCGGCCGTCGGGCAGCAGCCCGTGGCCCCCCTCGATCCGCACGGCCTCCTCGGAGAACCAGCGGAAGAACTCCGCGGCGTAGGCCACCTCGCCTCTGGCCTCGGCGAGCGGTTTGCCCATCTCGGACGTCATCAGATGGGCGAGCTCGTCGGTGCGCTCCACGATGAGCTCGTAGGCGCGGCGCAGGATCTCGCTGCGTGCCCGGGGCGCGGTGCGGGCCCAGCCGGGCTGGGCCCGGACGGCCGCCTCTTCGGCGAGCCGGGCGTCCTTGGGGCCGGCGTCGGCGACGTGGCAGAGGATCTCGCCCGTGGCGGGGTCGTCGACCGCCATGGTGGCGCCGTCCGCGGCGTCCACCCATGCCCCGCCGATGAACAACTGCGTCAGTACCTCGGTCATGTCGTCTCTCCTGGTCGGTCGGCGGCGGGGTCGAGGAGTTCGGCGAGGTGCAGGGCGCGGATGCCCTGGTCGCCGGCGAGGTGGTCGATCTGGGTGGCGCAGCTGAAGCCGTCGGCGACGACGGGGCGACTGCCGAGGTTGTCGAGCCGGGGTTTGAGGGCCTGGTCGGCGACGGCGATGGAGGTGTCGTAGTGCTGGGCCTCGAAGCCGAAGTTGCCCGCGAGCCCGCAGCAGCCCTCGGCCTCGTCGACTCCGCGTACGCCCAGGCGGCGCAGCAGGTCGGCGGGGTGGCGGCCGGTGAAGGTGGCGTATTCGTGGCAGTGGGTCTGCAGGACGACGTTCTCGGGCAGGGACGGCGGTGTCCAGCCGGGGTCGGCGAGGTCGGTCAGCGCACCGGTGAAGGTGTGGACGCGGACGGCGACGCGTCGGGCCGCGCGGGTGCCCAGGAGTTCGGGCACGTCGCGCTTGAGGGCGGCGGCGCAGCTCGGTTCGGCGACGATGACGGGCCGGGTGTCGCCGTTGTCGAGGGCGGCGACGGTGCGGGCCATGATGCGGCGGGCCACGGTCAGCTGGCCGGTGCTGACCCAGGTCAGTCCGCAGCACAGATCGTCCTGCGCCGTGCAGGGGATACCGGCGTCGGCCAGGACACGGCCGGCCGCACCGGCGATCTGAGGGCGGAAGGCTCGGGTGAAGCTGTCGACGAAGAGGATCGCCTTGGCGGCCCCCTCGGGTTTCGCCGCGCGCAGGGTCGTGCGCAGGCTCCGGCGAGAGGCGAACGCGGGGATCCGGCGCTTGGTGGTGACCCCGCCGAGGCGGGCGAGGAGTCTGCCGAGCGGTCCGCGCAGCAGCAGGTTGATCGGGCGGGCGGCGTATCCGGCCAGGGCCGAGGTCAGGGGCAGCCAGCCCAGGGAGTAGTGGGAGCGGGGGCGGATCCTGCCCTTGTAGTGCTGGTGGAGGAATTCGGCCTTGTAGGTGGCCATGTCGACACCGACGGGGCAGTCGCTGGAGCAGGCCTTGCACGACAGGCACAAGTCGAGGGCGTCTTTGACCTCGGTGGAGCGCCAGCCGTCGGTGACGGCCTCGCCGCGCACCATCTCCTGGAGCATGCGGGCCCGGCCGCGGGTGGAGTCGTTCTCCTCACCCGTGGCCCGGTAACTGGGGCACATCACCCCGCCCGCGTCCGAGCGGCACCGGCCGACCCCGACACACCGGCGTACCGCACCGGCGAAACCGTCCGCGTCGTGCGGGAAACCGAACGTCGTGTCGACCAGGGGCAGTTCACGCAGTGCGAGGTCGGCGTCCAGCGGGGCGGGGTCGACGATGACGCCGGGGTTGAGCAGCCCGTCGGGGTCGAAGACGTTCTTGAACGCGGCGAACGCGGCGATCATGCGGTGGCTGTACATCACCTCCAGCAGTTCACTGCGGGCGCGTCCGTCACCGTGCTCACCGGACAGCGTGCCGCCGTGCTCGACGACCAGGGCGGCGGCTTCGGCGAGGAAGTGGCGCATCACCGCCCGGCCGGTGTCGCTCGCCATGTCGAAGTCGATGCGCACGTGGACGCAGCCGGCACCGAAGTGCCCGTACAGCACACCGGTCAGCTCGTGCGAGGCGAGCAGCTTGCGGAAATCACGCAGGTAGGCGGCCAGGTTCTCCGGAGCGACGGCCGCGTCCTCCCAGCCGGGCCACGACTCCCCGCCGTCCACCAGCCGGGCGGCGAGCCCGGCCCCGTCCTCACGCACCCGCCACAGCGAGCGGCGCTCCGCGGGACGTGTCACCACCCGGCCGCCGGTCAGCCGCCCCTGCGCCCTGAGCGCCTCCAGGAGTTCGGCGGCGCGGGCGTTCACGGTGGCCTGGTCGTCGCCTTCGAGTTCGACATAGAGCCACGCCCGGCCCTCGGGCAGACCGGTCACGGACGCGGGACCGCGGCGGGCGCGCATCGTGGCGACGATCGCCTCGTCCATGCCCTCCACCGCGCTGGGCGAGAAGCGCAGGATGTGCGGCACGTCCTCGGCCGCCTCGACGACGTCCTCATAGCCCAGGGTCAGCAGGGTGGATGCCTGTGCGGTCGCCACCAGGCGGACCGTCGCGGCGGTGACGACCGCACAGGTGCCTTCGGTGCCCACCAGAGCACGGGCCAGATCGAACCCGTTCTCCGGCAGCAGGTGCTGCAACTGGTAACCCGAGACCTGACGCGGAATACGCCCCAGCTCGGTCCGGATCAACGCCAGGTTGTCACCGACCAGACGCTTGAGACCGGCCTCCAGACGGGCGACGACATCACCGTCGGCCGGGTCGAGCGGATGCAGCCCCGTGTGATCGGCGACGGCCCGCACGCCGTCAGCCGTCACGATCTCCAGGGCCACGACATGCCCACCGGTCCGTCCATCGCGCACCGAACGGTTCCCGCACGCGTCGTTGCCGATCATCCCGCCCAGCGTGCACCGGCTGTGCGAGGACGGGTCCGGACCGAAATCCAGACCGTGCGACGCCGTCGCACGGCGCAGCGTGTCCAGGACCACACCGGCCTCGACCCGCGCGGTACGCGCCTGCACGTCGATGTCCAGGATCCGGTTCATGTACCGGGAGAAGTCCAGCACCACACCGGCGCCGACGGCGTTGCCGGCCATGCTGGTGCCGCCGCCCCGGGCCGTGACCGGCACACCCGCCTCGCGGCAGGCCCGCAGCACCGCCACCACGTCCTCGGCGGTGCGGGGGAAGGCCACCGCCCGCGGCGGGACACGATAGTTGGAAGCGTCGTAGGCGTACGGGCCGGTGGCCTCCGGGCCGGTCTCCACCCGCAGACCGGGCGCCAGCTGGGCGAGGCGGGCCGTGAAACCCTCCGGGTCGCGGGTGGCGGTGGTCATCGCTCCGACGCTCCCGACGTACCGGCTTCGACGGCGTTCGCCCAGGCCTGGAGGCCCTCGTCCACGCCCGTCTCGTCGATCACGAGCGCCGGGATCATCCGGACGACCTGGTTCCAGGCACCGCACAGCAGCAGGAGCAGGCCCTCGTCGATCGCGGCACGCTGGACGCGGGCGGCGGTCTCCGGGTCGGGGCTGCCGTCCTCGGTGACGAACTCGGTGGCGAGCATGAGGCCGAGGCCGCGCACATCACCGATGCCCGGGGTCCGGTCGGCCACGGCCTCCAGGCCCTGGCGGAGCCGCTTGCCCATCGCCTCGGCGTTCTCGACCAGCTTCTCGTCGCGCACGACGTCCAGGGTCGCGCAGGCGGCGGCGCAGGCGACGGCGTTGGCGCCGTACGTGCCGCCCTGCGAGCCCGGCCAGGCCTTCGCCATCAGTTCCTCGGAGGCGGCGATGCCGGAGATCGGGAAGCCGCTGGCCAGGCCCTTGGCGGTGACGAGGATGTCGGGTGTGACGCCGAAGTGGTCATGGCCCCAGAAGCGGCCGGTACGGCCGACGCCGGTCTGCACCTCGTCGAGGATCAGCAGGAATCCGTGCCGGTCCGCGCGCTCCCGCAAGCCCTCGAGGAAGGCGCGGTTCGCGGGGACGTAGCCGCCCTCGCCGAGAACCGGCTCGACGATGATCGCCGCCGTGTCGGCGGGCGACGAGATCGTCTGGAGGGTGTAGTCGAGTTCCCGCAGTGCGAAGCGGGTGGCGGTCTCCTCGTCCCAGCCGTACCGGAAGGCCGTCGGGAACGGGGTGACGACCACGCCGCTCATCAGCGGCGAGAACCCGGACCGGAAGCGGATGCCGGAGGTGGTCATGGAGGCGGCGGCGACCGTACGGCCGTGGAATCCGCCGTGACAGACCAGCACGTTGGGCCGGCCGGTGGCCTGTCGGGCCAGCCGCAGCGCCGCCTCGACGGCCTCACTGCCGGAGTTGGTGAAGAACAGGCTGTCCAGACCGGCGGGCAGCACCTCGCCCAGCTTGTCGACGAGGCGGCGCAGCGGCTGGTGCATGACGGTCGTGTACTGGCCGTGGATCAGCGTGCCGACCTGCTCCTGCGCCGCCGCCACGACCTTGGGGTGGCAGTGCCCGGTGCTGGTGACGCCGATACCGGCGGTGAAGTCGAGGTAGCGGCGGCCGTCCTCACCGTAGAGGTGGACGCCCTCGCCCCTGGCCGCCACGACGGGCGTGGCCTGGCGAAGGTGCGGCGACAGTGCGGTCATGGTGTCTCCCGGCCGTAGGACGAGGTCTGGTTGCTTGGCTCAGCTCCGGTACCCGAGCATCCAAGCCGCCGTGGGACACGACAACGCGTGATCTGTCCAGCCGGAACCCGTTGTTCGGACGTTGTGTCAACCGCTCGGTCCCCCGGGCCCCGCCCGCCCCTTTGGTGGCCGGCTCTTGCGCAGGTCAGCCCGGCTTGTCAGAGTGACCGGGCACGCAGGGAGGCACCGTGAACGAGCACCCCCCGACGGCCGGTCGCGCCCCGACTCTCGCCGACGTTCTCGCCCTGCCCGTCCTGGCCGCCGGACAGCCCCAGGTCGTCACGGGGCTGGACCGGCTGGACCGGCCGGTGCGCTGGGTGCACATCACGGAGCTGACGGACCCGGCCTCCTTCCTCAAGGGCGGCGAGCTGGTGCTGACCACGGGCATGCCCCTGCCCGACGACGCCGCGGGGGTCCGCCGGTACGTGGACGAACTCACCGAGGTGGGGGCGGCCGCCCTGGTCATCGAGCTCGTACGGCGCTACCACCGGCCGCCCGACGCCCTCGTGCAGGCCTGCCGGGCACGGGGTCTCCCCCTGGTCACGCTCGCCCGGGACGTCAACTTCCTGGAGGTCACCCAGGTCGTGCACGCGCTCATCCTCGGCAGCCAGGCCGACGCGATGCGGCGGACCCAGCGGATCCACGAGGCGTTCACGGCCCTCACCCTGCGCGGGGCGAGGGCGGAGGACGTGGTGCGCGCGGCGGCGGAGATGAGCGGCCGGACGGTCGTGCTGGAGAACCTGGTGCACCAGGCGCTGATCTGCGAGCCCTCCGGGAGCACGGTGGAGGAGGCGCTCGGGGACTGGGAGCGGCGCTCCCGGGCTACGGAGCCCGGCGGTCACACGCAGGTGGGCGGCCCGGAGGGCTGGCTCACGGCCCCCGTCGCCTACCAGGGCGAACGGTGGGGCCGCCTGGCCATGCTGCCCGCGGACGGGCCGCTCTTCGGGCCCGAGCACGTCACCGTCCTGGAGCGGACGGCGATGGCCCTGACCGTGGCCCGGCTCATCCACACCACGCCCTGGGAGCACACCGCCCACCGCAACGCCCTGCGGGAACTGGCGGAGCAGCGTCACCACTCCACCGAGGACGTCCGCGCCCGCTGCGCCGCGCTGGGTCTGCCCACGGAGGCCGGTGTCTTCCTGGCGATCCTCGTGGACCTGGGCCCCGGCGGGGAAGGCGCCGACCCGGAGACCCGGCTGCACCGGGAGCTGAGGTCGGCCGGCGTCCCGGCCCTGGCCGGAGAGCTCTCCCCCGGCCGCCTCGGCGTGCTGCTGGCCCTGCGCCCCGCCCAGCCCTGGCGGCCCGTGGCCGAGCGACTGAGCCGTACCGCGCTGACGCTGACCCCGCGGGCGATCGTCGGCGTCGGCTCGGAAGTGGCGGATCTCGCCGGCACCGCCCGCTCGTTCCGGGAGGCGGCCCGCGTCATAGAGGCCACTCCACCCGGCCAGCCGCTCCCCCCGGACCGTTCCTTCCACGAGCTGCCGGACATCGACCTGCGGCGGCTGCTGTACGCGCTGCGCGAGGACACCCGGATCCAGGACTACACGGAACGCCGGCTGGGCCGGCTCATCGACCACGACACCCGGCACGGCACCGACCTGCTGACGACCCTGGGGAACTACCTCGACGCCGCCGGCAACAAGACCACGGCGGCCCGTCGCGGCGGCCTGTCCAGGGAGACCATGTACCAGCGCCTGCGCACCATCGAACGCCTCCTCGACACCGACCTCGAGGCCGGCGACCGCCGTACCGAACTGCACGTCGCCCTCACGGCGTTGCGGGTCCTGCGCGCCGACTGAGGGGAGGCGGAGGGCTCGCGCCCCCGATGCCGGCCGTCCCGCTTTCGCCGCCGGACCGGCGTGCCGCCGCCGGTCGGTACCGCGGCTGCCGACCGTCCTGGAAGCGATCAGCTACTCGGTCCATCCGGTGCCGCCGGTGCCGCCAGTGCCGCCGGTGCCGCCGGTGCCGCCGGTGCCGCCGGTGCCGCGGCGATGATCGACGGCTCCGTAGGACGTCGGCGCGATGACGACGTCGTGCGCGACTGGGCTACGTCGCGCTCCCGCCGCCCCGGTGTGCACCGACCTGTCGCCGGGTGGGGCGCCGGCCCCAGGGGGCCGGCGCCGCGGGCCGGCGCACTGCCCGGGCGCTCAGGTGTCGAAGTCCACCGTCAGTGTCTCGGACACCGGGTACGACTGGCAGGTGAGGACGTAGCCCGCCTCGACCTCGGACGGTTCGAGGGCGAAGTTGCGGCGCATGTCGGCCTTGCCGTCGGTGACCAGGGCGCGGCAGGTGCCGCAGACCCCGCCCTTGCAGGCGAACGGCAGATCGGGGCGGGTCTGCTGGGCACCTTCCAGGAGGGTCCGCTCGCGGGGCAGGGCGGAGGTGGTGGAGCGTCCGTCGAGGGTGACGGTGACCTGGCTGACCGGGCCGGAGGGGCCGGTCTCGGTGTGCTGGACCTCGCGGACGGGCTCGTCGTCGGCGTAGAACAGCTCCTGGTGGACGCGGTCGGCGGGCACGCCGAGGCCGGTGAGGACCTGCTGGGCCGCGCGGACCATGCCGTGCGGGCCGCACAGCCACCAGTGGTCGGCGGACTCCACGTCGACGAGTGCGTCGACCAGGGCGGAGAGCCGTTCGGCGTCGAGGCGGCCGGAGAGCACCTCGGCCTCGCGGGGCTCGCGGGAGAGGACGTGGGCGAGCTGGAACCGCGTCGGGTAGAGGTCCTTCAGGTCGGCGAGTTCGTCCGCGAACATCACCGTACCGGTGCGGCGGTTGCCGTAGAGGAGGGTGACGCGCGAGCGGGGGTCGGCGGCCAGGACGGACTCGGCGATGGAGACCATGGGTGTGATGCCGGAGCCGGCGGCGATGAGGACGTGGTGGCCGTGGGTGGTGAGGTCGGGGGTGAAGGCGCCGGTGGGTGCCATCACCTCGACGGTGTCGCCGGGTCGTACGTCGTGCACCAGCCAGGAGGAGAACAGGCCGCCCGGCACCACCCGGACGCCGATGCGCGGTGCCGTGCCGGCGGGCGCGCAGATCGAGTAGGAGCGGCGCTCGTCCCGGCCGTCGACGTCGCGCCGCAGGGTGAGCGACTGGCCGGGCGCGAAGGTGAACGCCTCGGCCAGTTCGGCCGGGATGTCGAAGCTGACGGCTGCGGCGTCCTCGCACAGGGGCCGCACGGCGGCGACCCGCAGGGGGTGGAAGACCGGGCGGCGGCGGGCACGCGGACGTGCCGCCGGGGCGGGGGCCGGCTCCATCAGGTCCTCCATCAGATCTCCTTGACGTACTCGAACGGCTCGCGGCAGGCGAGGCAGCGCCACAGGGCCTTGCAGGACGTGGCGCCGAAACGGGAGGTCTCCTCGGTGTCGGGGTGACCGCACCGGGGGCAGGGCACCGAGCGGCGGGCCGGTGACAGCACGAGGGGGACCGGCCCGGTGGGGCGCGGGGGCGCGGCGCCGGGCGGGGCGATGCCGTGCTCGGCGAGCTTGCGACGGCCGGCCGGCGTGATCCAGTCGCTGCTCCAGGGCGGGTCGAGGACGGTGCGGATCTCCACGCGGGCGTAGCCGGCGTCCCGCAGCCGGGCGGCCACGCCCGCGCGCATCTCAGCCATCGCCGGGCAGCCCGAGTAGGTCGGGGTCAGGCTCGCGACGACCGTGCCGTCCGGGGCCATGGTCACCTCGCGCAGTACTCCGAGGTCGGCCAGCGTGAGCATGGGCAGTTCCGGGTCGGGCACCTGCTCGGCGATGTGCCGGGCCCTTCGGGCGTCCAGGAGCGCGGTCACCATGTCGCCTCCGGGTGGGCGCGGGCCACCCCCTGCAACTCGGCCAGCAGCGGGTCGAGATGCTCGGTGTGCTCCCCGGTGCGGCCCGCGCCGGGCAGCGGCCGGTAGACGGGCATGGGCAGCCCGGCCGCCTCGGTGACCTGGCGCAGCACCGCGACGACCTCGTCCCGGACGTCGTACGCCGTGAACAGCTCGCCGAGGTAGGGCGCCACCTGCTCCTGTGCCTTGCGCATCCGGCGGTGCGACTCCTCGGTGCCGTCGCCGAGGCGTACGGCCCACTCGGCCGCGTACTGGCGGTGGTAGGCCAGTTCCTTCACGCCCTTGGCGGCGATCGCCGCCAGCACCGGGTCGCGGTGAGCGGTGAGCCGCTCGAAATGGGCGAGGCGCCAGCTGGCGAGCACCAGCAGCCGCACGATCGAGAACGCGAAGTCGCCGTTCGGGAGTTCGGCCAGGCGTACGTTGCGGAAGTCACCGGGGTCGCGGAAGTAGGCGTAGGCGTCCTCGCCGCGGCCGGTGCCGTCGGCCTGGCCCGCGCGGGAGTAGAGCAGGCGGGCCTGGCCGAGCAGGTCGAGACCGATGTTGGCCAGCGCCACCTCCTCCTCCAGCTCGGGGGCGCGGGTGGTCCACTCGGCGAGCCGCTGGGCCGAGATCAGGGCGTCGTCGGCCAGGCCGAGGCACAGGGCGGCCAGTTCACCGGTGTCCACGTCGTCGGGCACGGTGGTGTCGACGCCGTGCAGGGGGTCCTCGAAGCCGGTGCCGTAAGCCCAGCGGGTGTCGTCCTCGTGTCCCTCGGCGAGGGTCATGTAGACGTGGTCGTCGCTCATGCCCTCTCCTTCAGATGTGCGGGACGTCGTCGGGGATGTCGTAGAAGGTCGGGTGCCGGTAGACCTTGTCGGCGCTGGGCTCGAAGAAGGGGTCCTTCTCGTCGCGGGTGGAGGCGGCGATGTGCTCGGAGCGCACGACCCAGATCGAGACGCCCTCGTTGCGGCGGGTGTAGAGGTCGCGGGCGTGGGTGAGCGCCATACGGTCGTCGGCGGCGTGCAGCGAGCCCACGTGGACGTGGTTCAGCCCGCGCTTGCCGCGTACGAACACCTCGTACAGGGGCCAGTCCTGCCGGTCGGCGGTCATGCCACCGCTCCCTTCCGCTCGCGGGCGGCCTGTTTGGCGGCGTGGGCGGTGGCCGCCTCGCGCACCCAGGCGCCCTCCTCGTGGGCCGTGCGCCGCCGTTCCACGCGTTGGTCGTTACAGGGGCCGTCGCCCTTGATGACCCGCATCAGCTCGTCCCAGTCGGGCGTGCCGAAGTCGTGGTGGCCCCGCTCCTCGTTCCAGCGCAGCTCCGGGTCCGGGAGCGTCACACCGAGTTTCTCGGCCTGCGGGACGGTCATGTCGACGAACCGCCGGCGCAGTTCGTCGTTGCTGTGCCGCTTGATCTTCCAGGCCATGGACTGCGCGGAGTTGGGCGAGGCGTCGTCGGGCGGGCCGAACATCATCAGCGACGGCCACCACCAGCGGTTCACCGCGTCCTGCACCATCTCGCGTTGCTCGGGGGTGCCACGCATCATCGTCATCAGCAGCTCGTAGCCCTGCCGCTGGTGGAACGATTCCTCCTTGCAGATCCGCACCATGGCGCGCGCGTACGGCCCGTACGAGGAGCGGCACAGCGGCACCTGGTTGCAGATCGCGGCGCCGTCCACGAACCAGCCGATCACCCCGACGTCCGCGAAGCTCAGCGTCGGGTAGTTGAAGATCGACGAGTACTTCTGGCGGCCCTCGATCAAGCGCCCGGTCAGATCCGCGCGGTCGGCGCCCAGCGTCTCCGCCGCCGAGTACAGGTACAGCCCGTGCCCGGCCTCGTCCTGGACCTTGGCGAACAGAATGGCCTTGCGGCGCAGCGACGGCGCGCGGGTGATCCACTCGCCCTCCGGCTGCATGCCGATGATCTCCGAGTGCGCGTGCTGCGCGATCTGCCGGATCAGTGTCTTCCGGTAGCCCTCCGGCATCCAGTCGCGCGGCTCGATCCGCTGGTCCCGCGCGATCGTCGCGTCGAAGTGCTGCTGGAGAACCGGCTCGGCGCCGTCCGTCCCCGCGGGGCTGGAGCGTGTCGTTTCCATCCGTCCCACTTCCCAACCGACCATTCGTTCGGTCCATGGTAGGACAAGCGGGCGCACCTTGGTAAGACCTCTGGGGCAAGTCCCGGACCTTGACAGGCGCCGAGCGGGCTGGTCCACATGACCGTCCGCATCGAGACCCGCCCCGGGCACCGGCTCCGGGCAGCGCCAGGCCGCGGCGGGGAGATCGAAGGCGGTCAAGGACGGCATGATCTGCTCGCGGCCTGACCCCGTGCGGCCGCCGCAGCCCTCATGAGCAGCACCTCTCCTCGCGCACCGTGGCGGCGCCGACCGGGCCGGGGTCGCTCGCCCGGGGGGCCTGTGCTTCCGCGGGGCGTACGGCCGGCTTGCGAATGAGGAGCAGGGCGGCGTCGTCGTGCAGTCGGCCGCCCACATGGGCCAGCAGTTCGTCGTGGAGCGCGCCGACCGTGTGAGCCGGCTCGTGCGAGACGTGGCGCCGCAGGCCTTCGGCGAGGGGGTAGAAGGCGCGGTCGCCGTCGCGGGCCTCGGTGACCCCGTCCGTGTAGAGCAGCAGTTGGTCGCCGTCGTCGAAGGGGAGCGTCTGGAGCCCTGGGGTGTGCCCGGTGAGGGCGCGCAGCCCGAGGGGCGGGGCCGGGTGTGCGGGTTCCACCGTGGTGATGCTGCCCGAGTCGCTCACCAGCAGCGGGGGCGCGTGCCCGCAGTTCACCACTTCCAGCTGCCCCGCCCGCCGGTATCCGGCGACCACGGCGGTGACGAAGTCGTCGTGCCCGAGGTTGCGCGCGAGGCTCCGCTCGATCCGGTCGACCACGGCCAGGAGATCGGCCTCGTCGTGGGCGGCCTCGCGGAAGACACCGAGCACCAGCGCCGCGGTCCCGACGGCGGGCAGCCCCTTGCCGCGCACGTCGCCGACGATCAGCCGCACGCCGTGCGGGGTGGGTATCAGCGCGTACAGGTCCCCGCCGATACGGGCCTCGGCCGCGGCGGCGCTGTAGCGGACGGCCGCCTGGAAGGGCCCGACCGTCGACGGCACGGGCTTGAGCAGCGCGTGCTGGGCGGTCTCCGCGACCGAGCGGACGGCGGCGAGCACCCGCTCGCGGCGCCCGCGCAGGGCGCTGGCCAGGACGCTCGCGAGGGTGACGGCGACCAGGGCCGACAGTACGGCGGTCAGTTCCCGGCCCGGCGCCCCGTCCCGGACGCCGAGTGTCACGCCGAGCGCCACGGCGAGGAAGCCGACGCACAGGACGCCGCGCGGTCCGCTGGTCGTGGCCGCCAGGGCGGGCCCGGCCGCCAGCAGGGGGAGCCAGATCATCCCGGCTCCGCCGGCGAGGTCGACCGACACGGCGAGGGCGACGACCAGGACGACGAGGACGGGCAGGACGGGTGTCCCGGCGGCCAGCCGTGCGACGGCGCGTCTGCGGGCCGAGGCCCCGGCACCGGCCACCCGGTTGCCGGAGGGTCGTACCGGCCGGTCGTCGACGCCATGGTCGCGGGCTTGGCTCATGTCTGGGTCCGCAGTCCTCACCTGTGCGCGGGGCACGTCGCCGGAATGTCCGTTTCATCCAGAGAACGGGGTGAGACCGGCCAGCGGCAAGGAGCGTGTTTTCAGATGGTGAGCGAGAGGCTCCGCGTCACCCGGCTCGCGGTCGGGAGCAGCCGTTCCCGGATCTCCGGCAGCCGGGACAGCCGGTTCGACGGCAGCGAGACACCGAGGGAGCCGAGCGTGTCCCCGCTGTAGACCGGGACGGCGACGCAGACCGTGCCGAGGGCGTACTCCTCCAGGTCCGTGACGGCCGGGGCCAGGGGCGGGGTCTCCAGCCGTCTGAGCAGCTCGGGGAGGCTGGTGACCGTTCGTGGGGTGAGATCGGCGAGGTGGTGGCGGGAGAGGTAGTCCTGGCGGGCCTCCTCGTCCAGTTCCCGCAGGACGGCCTTGCCCAGGGCGGTGGCGTGCCCCGCGTCCTCGAACCCCACCCAGAGATCGACGCGAGGGATGCCGGGCCCGTCGACGATCTCGGCGACCCGGATCTCGCCGTCCTCGTAGAAGGTGAGGTAGGCGGGGCTCGCGAGTTCGTCCCGCAGCGCGGCGAGGGTGGGCCGGACGCGGCTGAGCAGTGCCTGCGCACGGCCCGTGGAGCGCAGGGTCTGCAGTTTGTCGCCGAGGACGAAGCCGCCGTCGTCCAGCTTCCGCACGTACCCGTCGTGCGCCAGGGTCCGCAGCAGGTGGTAGGCGGTGGCCAGGGGCAGGCCCGTCTCACGCGCCAGCTGCTTGGCCGGCGCGCCGTTGTCGTGCGCGCTCACCGCCTCCAGCAGCCGCATGGCCCGCTGGACGGAGTTGATGAGCGTAGGGCCGTCTCGCGTACCCATGGGACCAGCGTGCGCCCGAGGCCCGGAGCGGGCAAGGCGGCCCGGTCGTGACGCCCGCCCTTTCGTCCTCGGCCTCGGCTCGGCCCGCGGCGTGGTCAGTCCGCCGGCAGGCCGTCCTCGGCCTCGGCGGCCCGGGGCGTGGGCAGTCCAGCGGGCAGGGTCTGTTCGGCCCAGATCGTCTTGCCGCGGTACGTGTGGCGGGTCCCCCACTTGTGGCACAGCTGCGCGACCAGCAGCAGGCCGCGCCCGCCCTCGTCGTGGACGCGGGCCCGGCGCAGGTGCGGGGCGGTACTGCTGGCGTCGGAGACCTCGCAGATGAGCCGGCGGTCGAGGATCAGGCGCAGCTGGATCGGCGGTTCTCCGTACCGGATGGCATTGGTGACCAGTTCGCTCACGACCAGCTCCGTGACGAACGCCGCCTCCTCCAGGCCCCACTGCGTCAGCTGCCGGCTCGCCCTGCTCCTGATCTCGGCCACCGCGGACGGTTGCGGCGGCACGTCCCAGGCGGCCACGTGGCCCGCGTCCAGGGCACGCGTGCGCGCGATGAGCAGCGCCACGTCGTCGCCCGGCCGGTCCGGGAGAACGTCCTCGACGACGGCGTCGCAGATGTGCTCCAGATCGGGTCCCGAGCGGCCCAGCGCCCGCATCAGCAGCTCCATGCCTTCGTCGCCGTCGCGGTCCCTGGACTCGACGAGGCCGTCCGTGTGGAGCACGAGCAGGCTGCCCTCGGGCAGCTCCACCTCGGCCGCCTCGAACGGCAGGCCGCCCAGCCCCAGCGGCGGCCCCGCGGGCAGGCCGAGGACGCGGGGCGCGCCACCGGGACTGAGCAGCACCGGTTCGGGGTGGCCGGCACGGGCCAGAGTGCAGCGCCGGGTGACCGGGTCGTACACGGCGTACAGGCAGGTGGCGCCGACGTCGGCGGCGCCGGAGGCGTCGTCGTTCTCGGCCGACAGCCGGTTGACCAGGTCGTCGAGACGGGTCAGCAGTTCGTCGGGCCCCAGGTCGACGTCGGCCAGGGTACGGACGGCGGTGCGGAGCCGTCCCATGGAGGCGGAAGCCTGGATGCCGTGCCCCACGACGTCGCCCACGACCAGGGCCACCCGGGCGCCGGAGAGCGGGATGACGTCGAACCAGTCGCCGCCCACCCCGACCTGCGCGTCGGCGGGCAGATAGCGTGAGGCGACCTCGACGGCGGTCTGCCGGGGCATGCGCCGTGGCAGCAGGCTGCTCTGCAGGGTCAGCGAGGTGTCCCGCTCCCGGGTGTAGCGGCGGGCGTTGTCGATGCTCAGGGCCGCCCGGGCGGTGATCTCGGCCGCCAGCAGCAGGTCGTCGTGCTCGAAGGGGTCGGGGCGCCGGTGCCGGGAGAAGGTGGCGACACCGAGGGTCACCCCGCGGGCCCGCATCGGGATCGCGAGGACGGAGTGGAAACCGAAGCGCCGCATGCGTTCCGCCCGGTCCGGCGCCTGGGCCGCCCACCGGTCGATCCCGGTCGGCCCCACCTGCTGGATCAGCGGCTGTCCGGAGGCCAGGCATTCGGCGGCGGGCGAGGTGGACGGGTAGGTGGCGACGGTACCGAGCGGGACCACCGCCTCGGGGCAGCCCGGCAGCACCGACTGGTTGGCCACGCGCCGCAGCTCGACCGGCCCCGGCAGCGTGGTCGCGCGCGGTTCCTGGCCGTCCTGGATGTCGGGGAGGAGGTCGACCGTGACGAAGTCCGCCAACTGCCCGACGGCCACATCGGCCATCTCCCGGGCGGTGCGGTCCAGATCGAGGGTGGTGCCGATGCGCACGCCGGCCTCGGCGACGAGAGCGAGCCGCTGCCGGGCCCGGTGCTCCTCGGTCATGTCGTGCGCGGACAGCAGGATCCCGCGCACGGTTCCCCGGGGATCGCGCACGGGAGCGAGAGACACCGACCAGAAAGTCTCGTGCTCATCGTCGACCAGGTGCAGGGCGGCCCGCAGGTGCTGCTGTTCCCCGGTGGCGACGGCTCTTCGCATCAGGTCCTCGGTGCGTTCGCCCTCCGGGTGGAGCACGATCTCCGACACTCTGAGTCCGCGCATCTCCGCTTCGGAGAGCCCCATCACGCGTTCCATGTCCGCGTTGGCCTTGAGGAGCCGCAGCCCGGTGTCGTAGAGCGCCATGGTGCACGGCGACTGGCTCAGGGACCAGCTGGTCAGCAGGTCTTCGTCGGGCCGCGGCCGGTCGCGGGACAGCGGCGAGACCAAGAGCCATTCATGGGCCTCGCCGTCGCCGCTCGGGCCCCGGGCGCGGCGGTGGGCCAGCAGGGTCACGGGGAGAAGGTGCCCGTCCCGGTGCCGCAGGGTCGCCGTGCCGTTCCACCGTCGTACCCCCGCGAGGGAGCGCGGGATCTCCTGCTGGGGGCCTCCCGCGAGCAGTAGGGCCGCCGGCCTGCCGATCACCGCCGAGGCCGGGTGGCCCACCAGGCGTCGCGCGCCTTCGCTCCACCCGGTCACCGTGCCGTCGGCGTCCACGACGGCCCGGGCCGTGGCCGCCTCGTCGAGGGGCGGCACCGGCCGCGGCGCCGCCCCTTCGCCTTCGGTGGCCCCCGGTGGGCCCATCGCGCTCACCCGCCTCCCGCAGCTACCTGTTCGAACCCGTCGATGCCATCGTCATCGATGCAAAGCCATGAATTCACGGAGTATGCGTGACAGACGGGGCGGGCCGAAAGGCCGGTCCCCTTGTAGATTGGCTCTACCGGACCGTCGCGCTCACGGACGGAGATGAGCGCGTCATGACAGCGGACATCAGTTTCACCGCCTTTCTCGACGCTACGCCGTGTCCCCATCTGCTGCTGGACGCGGACCTCGTGATCCGCTATGTGAATGCGGCGTATCTGCAGGCCACCGGGCGTGCCGAAGCGGAACTGACCGGAAGCTACTTCTTCGACGCGCTGCCGGGGAATCCCGGTGCTCCCGACGACGACACACAACGCGATCTCAAGGAGTCACTGCACCGGGTCCTGGACACGGGGCAACCGGACACCCTGGTGCTGCAGCGGTACGACATTCCCGCGAGCGACCGGCCGGACGGGTTCGAGGAGCGCTGGTGGTCCGACGTGCACACCCCGATTCCGGGACCGGACGGGGCGACGAAATGGATCGTCCAGCGCTCGGAGGACGTCACCGCCTTCGTGCACTCGGGACCGGCGCGGCGGCTCACCGAGGAGCTCACCGAGCAAGGGCGGGGCACGGCGGCCGAACTCTACGTCCGGGCCCGCCAACTGCACCGCCTGAACCAGGAACTGCGCAACGCCCATGCCCGTGAACGCCAGATCGGTGTCACCCTGCAAGAGGCCATGCTGCAGGCGCCGGACCTCGGCCGGCACGGCGACGCCATGGCCGTCCGGTACCTGCCCGCCACCAGATCGCTCAACGTGTGCGGCGACTGGTACGACATCGTGGATCTGCCGCCCGACCGCTACGCCGTGGCGGTGGGCGACGTCGTCGGCCACGGACTGCCCGCGGCAGCCGTCATGGGCATGCTGCGCAGCGCCCTGAGCGCCGCCATCCGGGCCGTGCCCAGCCCGGCCCAGGCCCTCGAAGTGCTCGGCCTGTACGCCCGCTCCGTCGACGGCGCGACCGCCGCGACCGCCGTCAAGGTGCTCGTCGACACCCGCAGCAGACTGATCATCTACAGCAACGCCGGACACCCGCCTCCCGTCCTGCTCCACCGCGACGGCGGCTGCGCGTTGCTGGACCAGGCCACCGACCCGCCGCTCGGCGCCCGCCCGCACCACGTCCCCCGCCCCCAGGCCGGCCTGTCCTACGCCCCGGGCGACACCCTCGTGCTCTACACCGACGGACTCATCGAGCGCCGCCGGGAGGACATCGACGTCGGCCTGTCCCGCCTGACCTCGGCACTCTCCCGGCACGCGACGCTCGCCCCCGACCGGCTGGCCGACACGCTGCTGAACCGTCTCGGTGTCACCGGCGGGGCACCCGACGACATCGCCCTCGTGGTGATCCGGCTCTGAGGCCGGGACGGCCGCCGGCCGGGATGCCCGCACGGGCGGAGAGTAGGCCGGAAGCGGACGAGGGGGGCGAAACGCCGCGGGGGTCCTTCTCGGCCCTCCCCGAACCGGCGAACATGCCATGTCATGGACATCTTGCTTGTCGCCAGCGCGTTCAACAGCCTGTCCCAGCGTGTGTACGCCGAGCTGTCGGACGAAGGGCACCGGGTGGACGTCGTGCTCGCCTCGCACGGGCCCGACGCCGTCCGGGACGCCGTACGCGAGATGGGCCCGGAGCTGATCATCGCCCCGATGCTCAAGTCGGCCCTGCCCGAGGACGTGTGGCGAGAGCACACCTGCCTGATCGTCCACCCGGGCCCACCCGGCGACCGGGGCCCCTCGTCTCTGGACTGGGCGATCGCCGAGGAGGCCCGCGAGTGGGGCGTGACGGTGCTCCAGGCCGAGGCGGCCATGGACGCGGGGGACGTGTGGGCGGACGGCTCCTTCCCGGTGCCGCCGGTGGGCAAGAGCGACGTGTACCGCAACGAGTTGTCGGACGCCGCCACGGCCGCCGTACTGCTGGCCGTGCGGCGCTACGCCGACGGGTCCTACAAACCGCGCCCGCAGAACGAACCCGGCGTCCATGTGATGTGGCGGGACTTCTTCCGCCAGGAGCAGCGGCGCATCGACTGGGACGACGACACCGCGTCGGTGCTGCGCAAACTCCGCGGGGCCGACTCGCAGCCGGGCGTCCGGGACGAGATCTGCGGCCGGGAGGTGTTCCTGCACGGCGGGCACCCCGAGGACCGGCTGCGCGGGGAACCCGGGGAACTGCTCGCGACCCGGGCCGGCGCGGTCTGCCGGGCCACCCGGGACGGCGCCGTGTGGATCCCGGAGCTGCGCCCCCGCAAGAGCTCCGGTGACCCGGCGCCGTTCCGCCGGCCGGCCGCCTCGGTGCTGTCCGGCTTCCCCGCCCCGCCCGGCAGCGGCCCGGGCATGCCGGGTTCCAACGACCGCCCGTACTGGCTGCCCGAGATCGCAGCACCGCTCGAACTGCCCCCGGGCCGCACCACCTGGACCGACATCCGCTACCGGCAGCGCGGCCCGATCGGCTTCCTGTCCTTCTCGTTCCCGGGCGGGGCGATGAGCACCACCCACTGCCGCAGGCTGCTCGCCGCCTGGCGCTACGCGCTCACCCGCCCCACCTCGGTGCTGGTGCTCGGCGGCGCCCGCGACTTCTTCTCCAACGGCATCCACCTCAACGTCATCGAGGCGTCGAGCGACCCGGCGGGCGAGTCCTGGTCCAACCTCAACGCCATGAACGACCTGGTCGAGGCGGTGCTGCGCACCACCGACCGGCTGGTGGTGGCGGCGCTCGGCGGCAACGCGGCGGCCGGCGGCGTCATGCTCGCCCTGGCCGCCGACGAGGTCTGGTGCCGCACGGGCAGCGTCCTCAACCCGCACTACCGGAACATGGGCCTGCACGGATCGGAGTACTGGACGTACTCACTGCCCCGCCGGGTGGGCGCCGAGACGGCCGAGCGGCTGACGACCGAAGCCCGCCCGGTGAGCGCCGCGACCGCGGAGCGGATCGGGCTGGTCGACCGCCTGGTGCCGGTCGCGGCCCGGGACTTCACCGCCGAGGTCGAGCGCCTGGCCGCCGACCTGGCCGACGATCCCGACCTCCCGCGCCGGATCACCGCCAAGGCCACGGCACGGCACGCGGACGAGCTCCACCGGCCGCTCGCCGAGTACCGGCGGGCCGAACTCGCCCGTATGCAGGCCGTGTTCTTCGACCCCGAGGCGCCGTACCACGCGCTGCGATCCGCGTTCGTCCGCAAGCTCCCGACCGGCTCCCCCAGGCCGCTGGCCGCCGGGGACGCGCGATGAGCACGCGACTGCTCGTGGCGGGCGTCGGCAACATCTTCCTCGCCGACGACGCCTTCGGCCCCGAGGTGATCCGCGCCCTGGAACGGCACCCGCTGCCGCCCGAGGTCAGGGTGCGGGACTTCGGCATCCGCGGCATGGACCTGGCGTACGCCCTGCTCGACGGCTACGACACGGCCGTCCTGGTCGACGCCGCCGTACGCGGACACGAGCCGGGCACCCTGTCGCTGATCGAACCGGACCTGCCGGACCGCTCCGCCTCGGGGGCACCGCCCGAGGCGCACGGCATGGACCCGGCCAGGGTTCTCGCCCTGGCCGCCCACCTGGGCGACGAGCCCTTGCCCCGCGTCCTGGTCCTGGCCTGCGAACCCGAGCTGCGGGCACCGGCCGACGAGGACATCGCCCCGGGCATCAGCGCGACGGTGGGTGAGGCGGTCGGCCGGGCCGTCGCGGCCCTGCACACCATGGTGCCGGTACTGCTCGCGGACCCGGCCGCCACGCCCCCGTTGAGCCGCCCGGACGAATCCCCCGCCCTGTCGTCGGCCGTGCTGCCCGGCACGGCAGGCGCGGGCGCGGAGGATCGGTAGCGGAACGAGATGTCCCTACCGACCCGCGAGGAGCGGCGCCCATGTGCGATTCCGTGGACGAGGTCACTCAGGCCGTCCTGGCGAAGAACGACGGTCTGGCCGCGGATCTGCGTGAGGAGTTGACCCGGCGCGGAGCGAGCGTGGTCAACCTGCTGTCCAGCCCGGGCAGCGGCAAGACGGAACTGCTCGGAAGGGTGCTGGCCAGGGCGGTGGAGCGGAGCCTTCCGGTGGCCGCGCTCACCGCCGACCTGGCGACCGAGAACGACGCCGACCGGCTGGCCCGTTCGGGAGCGCCGGTGAAGCAGCTGCTGACGGACGGACTGTGCCATCTGGAGGCCCGGCAGCTGCGCGGCCACGTGGAGGGCTGGCTGCCCGAGGGCACCTCGCTGCTGTTCGTGGAGAACGTCGGCAATCTCGTCTGCCCCGCCTCCTACGACCTCGGCGAGAGTCTGCGGATCGTGCTCATGGCGGTGACGGAGGGCGAGGACAAACCGCTGAAGTACCCCACGGCCTTCGGGTCCGCCCATCTGGTGGTGCTGACCAAGACCGATCTGTCCGGGCCGGCCGGGTTCGACGAGGCGGCCTTCCTGGCGCACGTCCAGCGGGTCAACCCCGGGGTGGAGGTCGTGCGGTCCTGCGCCCGCACCGGCGACGGCGTCGACACCCTGCTGGAACGCGTGCTCACCGTCCGGGACGGGGCGCCTGTGCACCGTCCACCCCTGGCGCCCCGCCCGCACACCCACACGCACGAGGGCGCCGCAGCCGGCCTTGTCTCGTGACAGCGCCCGCCACCCGGGCGGTGCGCCGCCGCCTCACCGTGCGCGGCACCGTGCAGGGCGTGGGGTTCCGCCCCTTCGTGCACCGTCTGGCCACCGATCTCGCGCTCGCGGGCTTCGTGAGCAACACGGCCGGCGGCGTCCTCATCGAGGTGGAAGGCCCGCCGGACGGTGTCGCCGCCTTCTGTGACCGACTGGCCGGGGAGCATCCGCCGCTGGCCGCCGTCACCGGTGTCGGGGTCGAGGACCTGCCCGTCACCGGGGCCGAGGGCTCTTTCGGCATCCGCGCCACCGACCGCTCCCCCGGCAGCACGCTGCTCCCGCCCGACACGGCGGCCTGCGCGGACTGCCTGCGCGAACTGGGTGATCCGGCCGACCGCCGGCACCGGCACCCGTTCGTCACCTGCACCCACTGCGGGCCCCGCTTCACCATCGCCACCGGCATGCCGTACGACCGTGCCGTCACGACCATGTCCGGCTTTCCGATGTGCGGCGAGTGCGCCCGGGAGTACGGCGATCCCCTGGACCGGCGCTTCCACGCCCAGCCCGTGGCCTGTCCCGGTTGCGGCCCCCGGCTGCGCCTGGTGCCCGCGTCCGGGAGCGGGGTCCGCCCCGCCCGGGACGCCGAGGCCCTGGCATCGGCACGGGCGCTGCTGGCCGCCGGGCGGATCGTCGCCGTCAAGGGCCTCGGCGGCTACCACCTGGCCTGCGACGCCGGCCAGGCACAGTCCGTGGCCACGCTGCGGGCCCGCAAGGCGCGCGGTGGCAAGCCGTTCGCGGTGATGTGCGCGGACCTCGACGAAGTACGCCGGATCGCCGAGCTCTCCGCGTCCGAACTGGCTGCCCTCACCAGCCCCCGGCGCCCCATCGTCCTGCTGCGCCGGCGCTCGGAGGCCGACGGTCCGGCACCCGGCGTCTGCCCCGGCAGCCCGCACCTCGGGGTGATGCTGCCCTACACGCCCGTGCACACCCTGCTGTTCGGCCTGCCCGGTGATCCGCCCGGCCCGCGCGTGCTGGTCATGACGAGCGGCAACCGCTCCGGGGAGCCGATCGTCACGGACGACGACGAGGCGCTGACCCGGCTCGCCGGGCTGGCCGACGCCTGGCTCGCCCACGACCGGCCCATCGCCTCGCCGTGTGACGACTCCCTGCTGCGGGTACGGCCCGACGGCACCGAGCAGGTGCTGCGCCGGTCCCGCGGCTACGTGCCCCGGCCGCTGCGGCTGCCGGTCCCGGTGCGGCCCGCTCTCGCCGTGGGCGGTGATCTGAAGAACGCCCTGTGCCTCGGCGCGGGCGACCAGGCCTGGTTCGGCCCGCACATCGGCGACATGGGCGACCTGGCCACCCTGGAGGCGGCCCGGCGGGCGGAGGCCCACCTGCGCGCCCTGACCGGCGTGCACCCCGAACTGGTCGCCGCCGACCGGCATCCGGGCTACCACTCGACCCGCTGGGCCGCCCGACTGGCCGGACACGCCCCCGTGCTGGTCCAGCACCACCACGCGCACATCGCCTCCGCCATGGCCGAACACGGCCTCGACGGCACCACCCCGGTGATCGGCGTCGCTTTCGACGGCACGGGCTACGGCGACGACGGCACCATCTGGGGCGGCGAGATCCTGCTCGCCGGCTACACGGGCTTCCGGCGCTACGCCCGCCTCTCCCCCGCCCCGCTGCCCGGCGGTGACGCCGGCGTGGCCAACCCGTGCCGCCTGGCGCTGGCCCGGCTGTGGGCGGCGGGGCTGCCGTGGGACGCGGACCTGCCGTGTGTGACGGCCTGCGCGCCCCAGGAACGGGCCGTGCTCGAACGGCAGTTGCCGGGTGGCCTGACCTGTGTGCCGACCTCCAGCATGGGCCGGCTCTTCGACGCCGTGTCGTCGCTCGTCGGCGTGTGCCATCGCGCGGGGTACGAGGCGCAGGCCGCACTGGAGCTGGAGGCCGCGGCCGCTTCGGCGTGGGGTGCCGACACGGCGGCGTACACCTTCGCCGACGGGCTCGATCCGGCGCCCGTGCTCAGCGCGCTGGTCACCGACCTGCGGCACGGCACCCCGGCCGCCGTGCTCGCGGCCCGGTTCCACCGGGCCGTGGCGCGCGCGGTGGCGGGGATCTGCCGGCGGGCGCGTCAGGACACCGGCCTGGCCACCGTCGCTCTCAGCGGCGGGGTGTTCGCCAACGCCCTGCTGGAGGAGGAGTGCGCGCGGCTGCTGGCCGACGACGGCTTCGCGGTGCTCCGCCACGGCGAAGTCCCGCCGAACGACGGCGGGCTGGCCGTCGGCCAGCTGGTGGTCGCGGCGCACCTACGACAGGAGGAGTGACCCATGTGTTTGGCAGTGCCCGGCAAGGTCGTGGCCATCGACGACAGTTCCGACCCGCTCACCGGGCTGGTCGACTTCGGCGGCGTCCGGAAACAGGCGTGCCTGGAGTACGTGTCCGATGTGCGGGTGGGCGAGTACGTCATCGTGCACGTCGGATTCGCGCTCCAGCGCCTGGACGAGGAGTCGGCTCTGGCCTCCCTGAAGTTGTTCGAGGAACTGGGGCTGCTGGAGGAGGAGTTCGGGGACGCCTGGGAGCAGGCGGCCCAGGAGGCGGGCGGTGCCGCGGTGGCGGAGCCGCAGGACAGCGGAAGTGAGACCCGGTGAAGTACATCGACGAGTTCAACGACCCCGAACTGGCGCGGCGCCTGCTGGACGAGATCCGCGCCACCGCCACCCGGCCGTGGGCACTGATGGAGGTGTGCGGAGGGCAGACCCACTCGATCATCCGTCATGGCATCGACCAACTGCTCCCGGAGCAGGTCGAGTTGATCCACGGGCCCGGCTGCCCGGTCTGTGTCACCCCGCTGGAGGTCATCGACAGGGCGCTGGAGATCGCCTCGCGGCCCGGGGTGATCTTCTGCTCCTTCGGTGACATGCTCCGGGTGCCGGGCACCGACCGCGACCTGTTCCGGGTCAAGGGCGAAGGCGGTGACGTGCGGGTGGTGTACTCGCCGCTCGACGCCCTGGAGCTGGCCCGCCGCAACCCGGACCGGGAGGTGGTGTTCTTCGCGATCGGCTTCGAGACCACGGCCCCGGCCAACGCGATGGCCGTGCACCAGGCGCGCCGGCTGGGCCTGAGCAACTTCAGCCTGCTGGTGTCGCACGTGCGGGTGCCCCCGGCCGTCGAGGCCATCATGACGGCACCCGAGTGCCGGGTGCAGGGCTTCCTCGCCGCCGGGCACGTGTGCAGCGTGATGGGCATGGCCGAGTACCCGGAGCTGGCCGAGCGGTTCCGGGTGCCGATGGTGGTGACCGGCTTCGAGCCACTGGACATCCTGGAGGGCATCCGCCGGGCGGTGCGCCAGCTGGAGCGCGGTGAGCACCGGGTGGAGAACGCCTACCCGCGTGCCGTGCGCAAGGAGGGCAACCCGGCCGCGGTGCGCATGATCGAGGAGGTCTTCGAGGTCACCGACCGGGCCTGGCGCGGCATCGGGCCGATCCCGGGGAGCGGCTGGCGGCTGACCGACGCCTTCCGGGCGTACGACGCGGAGCACCGCTTCGACGTCGGCGGGATCCGCACCGAGGAGCCCGCCGAGTGCCGTGCCGGCGAGGTGCTCCAGGGTCTGATCAAGCCGACCGAGTGCGGCGCGTTCGGCACCACCTGCACACCGCGTACCCCGCTCGGCGCCACCATGGTCTCCAGCGAGGGCGCCTGCGCGGCCTATTACCTGTACCGGAGGATGAACGCCCCGGCGCCGCAGGCCGGCGGGGCCGCGCGCCAGGAGGTGACCCCCGTTGCCTGAACAACTCACCGATGTGGTCGACCCGGCCGCCTGGACCTGCCCCGCCCCACTGCGCGACCAGGGAGTCGTGGTCATGGGGCACGGCGGAGGGGGTGCGCTGTCGGCGGAGCTGATGGAGCAGATCTTCACCCCTGCCTATGGCAACGCCACCCTGTCCGGCCTCGCCGACTCCGCCGTCCTGGAACTGGGGGGCGCGCGGCTGGCCTTCTCCACCGACTCCTACGTGGTCCGGCCGCTGTTCTTCCCCGGCGGCGGCCTCGGCGACCTCGCGGTCAACGGCACCGTGAACGACCTCGCGATGAGCGGTGCCGTGCCCGCCTATCTCTCCGCCGCCTTCGTGCTGGAGGAGGGCGTGGAGCTGACGGTCGTCGAGCGGATCGCGCGCTCCATGGGGGCGGCGGCCGAGGCGGCCGGGGTCACCATCGCGACGGGTGACACCAAGGTGGTGGAGTCCGGGCACGGCGACGGGGTGTACGTCACCACCGCCGGGGTGGGTCTGGTGCCCGGCGGGGTGGACATCAGACCCCAGCGTGCCCGCCCCGGCGACGTGGTCATCGTCAGCGGCCCGATCGGGCTGCACGGCGTGGCGATCATGAGCGTCCGGGAGGGGCTGGAGTTCGGGGTGGAGATCGCCAGCGACACCGCGCCGCTGGCGGATCTGGTGGCGGCGATGCTGGCCGTCACCCCGGACATCCATGTGCTGCGCGACCCCACCAGGGGCGGCCTGGGCGCGTCCCTCAACGAGATCGCCCGTGCCTCCGGGACCGGTGTCCGGCTCCAGGAGCGGGCCGTTCCGGTGCCGGACGCGGTGGCGAACGCCTGCGGGTTCCTCGGGCTCGACCCGCTCTACGTCGCCAACGAGGGGCGGTTGGTCGCGTTCGTGCCCCCGTCGGAGGCGGAGGCGGTGCTGGCGGCGATGCGGGCCCATCCCCGGGGTGCCGGGGCCACGGTGATCGGCGAGTGTGTCGCCGAGCACCCCGGGATGGTGGTGGTCGCCACCGGTCTCGGCGGGACGCGGGTGGTGGACCTGCCGCTCGGCGAGCAGTTGCCACGCATCTGCTGACCGGAGCAGGACAGACGGGTGAGGGCCCCGCCGGTGCGCCGGCGGGGCCCTCACCCGTCTGTTCCTCTATGCCGTCAGCGGCTCGATGCCCGCGATCTCCAGTTCCCGGCCGCTGCGCAGATCGCTGGAGGGCTGGTCGCAGCGCGGGCACCAGAAGAACGGGGGCACACCGACCGCGAACTCCTCGGCGCACGGGCCGCACCAGGCCTGGGCGGGGATCTGCTCCACGACGAGGTGTGCCCCCGCGAGGGCGGTGCCGTCACGGGCCACCTCGAAGGCGAAGCCGAGGGCGTCCGGCACGACGCCCGCCAGCTCGCCGACCCGGACGGTCACCTTCGAGACGGCGTCCGTCCCGTCCGCCCGGGCCAGCTCGTCGGCCCGCTCGATGATCGCGGTCGCGATCGACAGTTCGTGCACGGCCGGCTCACGGGTAGCGGTGGCCGGAACGGAATCCGCCGGCCATCCGCCAGATCCGCATCTCGCGCCTCAGGCTGGGCCATTCCCAGCACAGCAGGGCCAGGACCACACCGCCCACCAGGACGGCCTCGGTCTTCAGCACCCGCTGTCCGCTCATCCCGGCCTGTCTGCGCGCGACCGGTCTGCGTACTCGTTTCATTGCGGTGACTTTCTGTTCGTTCTCATCACGGTTCTCATCCCGGAGAGATGTTCGGCATGGTTTCGGCGAGGACGTCATGCCGCTTCCAGTGGATCCCCGTGGAGCGGCGCGCGTCGGCGGTGCCGTCCTCGTGGTGTCCCTTCTGCCGCTCGCGCGGTCCCCGGTTGCCCTGGTGGATCCCGGCGATGTGCCGGGGCGTGTCGGGCTTCGCCTGGGGCCTGCCCACTCTGATGCTTCCCATGGGGTGCTCTCCTTCCTCGCCTCCGGCCTGCGGAGTGCGTGGTCATGACCGCTCGGTGAGGTCCTCGAAGAACTGCTCGAGGGCCGGCCAGATCCGGCCGCCGCCGGACAGGCCGCGCCACTCCCGGCGTACGACGGCGACCATCCGGTAGCAGTCGTCGATCGGCACGATCCAGTGGTGGTCGAGGCCGTGGACGGTGTTCACCAGCAGAGCCTCCACCTCGGGTTCCACGGTGGCGAGCTGCGGAACCGTGCCGGACAGCTTCTGCCAGGCGGCCGCTTCCACCTCCCACCGCATGGCCCCCGCCGGGCTCGGTCCCTCGGCGGTGACGGAGCCGTCCGCGCGGGGCACGAAGAAGACCAGACCGACCGGTACGCCCAGCACGGCCGTGTCGACCTCGGGCAGCCGGACCCGGCGCCGGGGCACGAGCCGGTACTTGCCCTCCCCCGCCGCCGCGTCGGCGAACAGCACGGAGCAGGGGCCGCAGACGCAGCGCACCTCCTCCTGCCCGGTGTCGTACAGGTGGGCGTGCTCCTCGGCGACCGGCGCGGCGCACAGGTCGCACACCTCCGTCCGGGCCGTCGCGGTGCGGACGGCCGAGGAGCGGATGAGGCGGGCCAGTGCCCCGTCGGTGGTCACGGTGCGCCCCGGTGCGTCAGCGTGGTCAGCGGGACGAACGCGGGAGCCGTCTCGGTCACGGGCTCCACCGCCGTCAGCTCGGGCGCCACGGAGAGCACCGCCGCGCGCACCGCGTCGGTGACCTCGGAGCCTCCGCCTCCGCAGCCGGACCCGCAGCCGCCCGTCGTCAGACGCACCCGGGCGACCTGTCCTTCCACTCCGGCCCACTCCACGTCGCCGCCGCGCTCCTGCACGGCGGGCCGCAGGCGTTCGACCGCGCGGGCCGCCCGGCGTTCGGCGGGCTCGGGGTGGATGTCGTGCAGCACCATGAGGTGTGCCAGCAGTTCGTCCTCGGCGAGGCGCTCGGCCAGTCGCTCGTCCGCGTGGTCCAGGACCCGGGCCAGTGCCTCGCCGTAGACCTCGGTCAGCAGCGCCACCGCCTCGGTCGCCGAGCGGGTCGTGGGGCCGGGCGCGGACTCGATGCCTTCCAGCAGCTCGTCCAGCCGGCCGAGCCTGGCCTCGACGTCCGGGTCGGCCAGCCGGGCGCCGGCGGCCTCAGCCATGGTTCGCCCCGTAGGTCGGCGAGTGCAGGGTGGTCAGCGTCTTGCCCTTGCCGACGTACATGTGCACGCCGCACGGCAGACAGGGGTCGAAGCTGCGGACGGTGCGCATGATGTCGACGCCCTTGAAGTCGTCCGGCCCGTTCTCCTCGAAGATGGGCTGGCCCTGGACGGCGTCCTCGTACGGCCCCGGGGTGCCGTACATGTCGCGGGGACTGGCGTTCCACGGGGTGGGCGGGTACGGGTGGTAGTTGGCGATCTTCTTGTCCTTGATCACCAAGTGGTGGGAGAGGACGCCGCGCACCGCCTCGTGGAAACCGCAGCCGATCGCCTCGTCGGGCACCTCGTAGTTCTCGAACACCTTGGTCTCGCCCGCGCGGACCATGCCCATGGCCTCTTCGACGAACTGCAGGGCCATGGCGGCCGCGTAGGCGATGAAGTAGGGCCGGGCGCGGTCTCGTTCGATGGTGTTGCTCCACTGCGGGATGCGCCACTCCAGGGTGGTCTCCGGCAGGGACTCGCCCTTGGGCAGCGAGATGCGCACGCTGTGGCCGGTGGACTTGACGTACGGGGTGTCGACCAAACCGCTGAGCGCGGTCGACCACAGGCGGGCCAGCGGGCCGCCGCCGGTGTCGAGGGCGAGGTGGTCGCCGGTGCGCTGGTCGAACCAGCGGGGGCTCATCACCCAGCTGTACTTGTCGTCGAAGTCGCGCTTCTGCGGTACGGGGACGGTCGTCTGGTTCCACGGGTGGCGCATGTCGACGGGGTTGCCGAGCGGGTCGTGGGTGACGAAGGGCGACTCGTTGACCCAGTCCTCGTAGTACGAGCTGCCGAGCATGATGCGCAGGCCGAGGTTGATGTCGACGAGGTTGTTGGTGACCAGTTCGCCGTCGACGATGATGCCCGGGGTGACGTACATGTCCTTGCCCCAGGAGTTCATGTTCTCGTAGCGGTAGTCGACGGTCTGGGGGTTCTGGAAGGCGCCCCAGCAGCCCAGCAGGACGCGGCGGCGGCCGACCTCCTCGTAACCGGGCAGTGCCTCGTAGAAGAAGTCGAAGACGTCGTCGTTCATGGCGACGGCCTTCTTCACGAAGTCGATGACCCGCATGAGGCGGCTGAGGTAGTCGGTGAAGACGGTCGGCTGCGGCATCGTGCCGACGCCGCCCGGGTACAGCGTGGAGGGGTGGACGTGCCGTCCCTCCATCAGGCAGAACATCTCGCGGGTGACCCGGCTGACCTTGAGGGCCTCCTTGTAGACCTCGCCCTCGAAGGGGTTGAAGGCCTTCATGATGTCGGCGATCGTGCGGTAGCCGTGGATCTCGCCGCGGGGTGCCTCGGTCCGTTCGGCGCGGGCCAGGACACCGGGGTTGGTGGCCTTGACCATCGCCTCGCAGAAGTCCACGAAGACCAGGTTGTCCTGGAAGATCGTGTGGTCGAACATGTACTCGGCGGCCTCGCCGAGGTTGACGATGTGCTCGGCCAGCGGGGGCGGCTTGACGCCGTAGGCCATCTGCTGGGCGTAGTCGGAGCAGGTGGTGTGGTTGTCGCCGCAGATGCCGCAGATCCGGGAGGTGATGAAGCCCGCGTCGCGCGGGTCCTTGCCCTTCATGAACACCGAGTAGCCGCGGAACAGCGACGAGGTGCTGTGGCATTCGACGACTTCCCGGTTGGCGAAGTCGATCTTCGTGTAGATGCCCAGGTTCCCGATGATCCGCGTGATCGGATCCCAGGACATGTCCACGAGCTGTGGCGGTTTGCGGTCCGTGGGCCGGGCCTCGGTGGTGGTCATCTGCGGTACTGCCCCTCGCTGTCGGTGGTGTACGGGGTGTCGGGCTGCGTCCGGTGACGCTTCATCAGGGACGCCAGTGCGGGTCGTAACCGCTGGTGAGCTTGCGCTTGTTGTGACGCCACCTGGGCTCGTGGTTGACCAGCTCGTTGGTCATGCCGCGCAGTCGGCGGACGACGGCCCCGTAGGGCTTGATGACCAGGGACGACAGGGTGCTGCCCGGAGGCTCGTCCATGAACGGCATGAACGCGTCGGGGAAGCCGGGCATTGTGCAGCCGATGCAGATGCCGCCGACGTTGGGGCAGCCGCCGAGGCCGCCCATCCAGCCGCGCTTGGGCACGTTGCAGTTCACGACCGGGCCCCAACAGCCCGTCTTGACCAGGCACTTGGGCGAGTTGTAGTCCGTGGCGAAGTTGGCCTGCTCGTAGTACGAGCCGCGGTCGCAGCCCTCGTGGACCGTCTTCCCGAACAGCCACTGCGGGCGCAGCATGTGGTCCAGCGGTGGCGGGGGCGCGGAGCCGGCCGCGTGGTACAGGACCCAGATCAGGGTCTCCATGAAGTTCTCGGGCTGGATCGGGCAGCCGGGCACGTTGACGATCGGCAGGCCGGCCTGGGACGTGTAGTCCCAGCCCAGGTAGTCGGCGAGGCCCATGCAGCCCGTCGGGTTGCCGGACATGGCGTGGATGCCGCCGAAGGTGGCGCAGGTGCCGGCGGCGACCACCGCCCAGGCCTTGGGGGCCAGTTGGTCGATCCACCAGTTGAGGGTCTGCGGCTCGCCGGTCTCCGGGTCGTTGCCGAAGGACGTCCAGTAGCCGTCGCCCTCGATGATGTTCTGGTTGGGGATCGAGCCCTCGATGACGAGGATGAACGGGCCCAGTTCGCCGCGTACGGCCGCCCGGTAGGGGGCGAGGAAGTCCTCGCCGCCCAGGCTGGGCGAGAGCACCTTGTTGACCAGGTTCACCTTCGGCAGGCCCGGGATCAGCCCGAGCACCACATCCTCGATGGAGGGCTGGTCGGCGGCGGTGAGCGAGACGGTGTCGCCGTCGCAGCTCATGCCCTCGGAAATCCAGAGGATGTGGATCTCGTCGATGCCCTGCCGGTCCTCGGACCGTTCGGGTTCCTTGCTGACTTCGGTCGTGCTGCTGTGGGTGGTCATGTCACTCGGCCTCCGCTGCGGGGGTCTCGGAGTCGGTCGTGTGCCGCGCCGGAGCTGCGGCGGGAGCCGGTGCCGACGGCTCGTCCGGGCATCCGGCGGGCTCGAGGGGTTCGAGCTCGTCGGGCCGGAAGTAGTGGAAGCGGCCGTACCAGTTGTTCAGTTCGGCGGCCGGGTCGTCGTCGAGGGTGACAGCGAGGTGCACGCTGCCGTCGACGTCGTGGAAGACGGCGGCGACCTCGGCGGTCCGCCCGGCCAGGAACATGTCCTGGGCGTCGGCGCCGCGTCCCCGGGGGCGGAGCCGTACGCGGCTGCCGCCGACCAGGGGGACACCGTCGACGAGCACGGTGTCGCTGGTCGGGGAGAGACCGTCATCGCCGCCCTCCTGCCACCAGGCGGGACGGTCGGCGGGCGCCTCGGGGGTGACCGGTGCCGGCGAACCGGCAGTGCCCTGCGGCCGGTCGGCAGGAGTCGTGGGGGCGGCCGGTGTCAGCGAACGGACCGCGCCGTGCAGCCGTTCGAACACCTCCTGCGGCATGGTGTCGACCCGGTCGAGGATCGCCGCCGCCCGCGGGTCGGTGGCCCGCGCCTCGCGCTTCTCCTCATCGGTCAGCAGCATCGTGCGCAGGGTGAGGATCTCGTCGATCTCCGCCGCGTCGTGCAGGTCGCCCGGGCTCTCGGGGGCGACCTGGGGGTGGTCGGGCAGGATGATCGGCGCGGACAGTACGACACGGCCGGCGTCCCCCGCCTCACCGCCGAGGACGGGGAAGGTGAACTCGTTGCGGCACGCGCCGGCCGGTGCTCGCAGGTCCGTCGGCGGATCGATCAGCGAGACGAACTCCGCCCCCTCGCCCCCGATGAGGGTGTGGGTGGCGATGAGGGCCCGACGCAGCGCCTCGTCCCGCGCGCTGTGCGGGGGCGGGGCGGGCGCGGTGTTCGTGGTGTGGACGCGGATCCGGCAGAGGCCGTCGGAGAGCCGCTCGGCGGTGACGCTGGTCTCGGCCCGGATCTCCTCGCGGCTGCGCACCACCCGCCCGGCGCCTTCGGCCAGCGGCTCGATGTCCTCTCCTGCCGCGGCGCCCACGGCGACGGTGTGTCCGTCCCGGAGGAGTTCGCCGAGCGGGACCTCGACCTCGCACTCGCGGCGCAGGGCCTCGTCGAAGGTCAGGTGCACCGTGCCGTCGCCGGTGCGCAGCGACTCGACGGCGCCGTGGCCGGCGTCCTCCACCTGCTTGCGCTGCATCTGGAGGTAGCGCACCCGCACGCGTACGCGGGCACGGTCCGGCTGACGGACCCGCAGCAGGCACTCGGTCCGCTGGTACCAGGAGTCGGCGGAGCCGGAGACACCGGGGATGACGGGGCCGTCCGCCTCCACCCAGTCCCGGGGGAACAGCACGCCGAACTGCCAGCGGACGCGGTTCTTGGCGGAGGAGCGGCGGTAGGGGTAGAGGAGGTAACCCTCGTAGAGGACGGCGTCGGCGACGGCGCTGAGCTGCTCGAAGACGCCCGGGGCCAGGCCCGCGCCGCCCGGTGGGGCAGCGCTCTTCGTGCCGTCCTCGGCCAGTGCCTCCGCCATCACGCCTCCTCGTCGCCGGGTGCACGCGCATCCCTTCCACCACGGTCACACCGCTCATCCCGACTCGCCTCCTCCGGCGCAGCGGAATTGGGCCGTTGGGGGTGCTCGTGGGGCAGTCGGCGGGTGTGGCGGAGACGAGGAGCACGGCGGCGGGCCCGTCAGCGCCGAGGCGCGACGGGCCCGTGTCGGTGGTGGAGGAGTCAGCGCTGCCCATGGGCGAGCCTGTGTGCCAGCAGCGGGACGACGACCGCGGCGGCGACCACGTGGGACACGGCCAGGACGATCTGGGTGGACGTGGCGGTGTGCGGGGTGACGGCCGGGCCGGCCAGGGACAGTGCGGTGAGCGCGACGGTGGTCACCGTGAAGGTGCGGGCGGGCCGCTTGGCCCAGCGGGCGAGGGCGACCGCGAGGACGATCCCCGCGACCGACCAGAACACCACTCCGCCGAAGAAGCCGCCGACCGGGATCTCCGCGGCCCGGGTGGCGCCCGGGCTCGCCGCCTCCATCGGTACACCGGCGGCCCGTGTGACGAGCGCGAAGGCCTCCGTCACGACGGCTCCGGCGAGGGTCGCCACCAGGCCCACCAGCCATACGGGGCGCGTGACGAGGAAGCCGGAGGTGCTCCGGGAACCGGTCTGCGTGGTCTGGGTCTGCGGCGTCGTCGCACTCATGTCACGTTCTCCTGGCGGTCGTCGGGGCGCGGTGGGGATTTCGGAGAGTCAGACCGTGCGGCACGGCGGAACTCATCGGTCCCAGGGGTGTTTTTCCCGGGGCCGGTGGTTCCTCCGGATGGCACACGTCACTCGTACGAACCGGCCTGTCACGGGAAGGCGTCACCTCATGGACCAGCCGACACATCGACCCCGCCCCACCACGAGCCCGGCCGTCACCACCCTGGCCGACCCGCTGGTCAACAAGGGCACCGCCTTCAGCCGACGCGAACGCGAGGAGCTGGGACTCGACGGGCTGCTGCCGCCCGCCGTGGAGACCCTGGACGAGCAGGTCGCCCGCGCCCACGAGGCGTTCCGCGGCTACGACAAGCCCCTGAACCGGCACATCTACCTGCGGCAGCTCCAGGACACCAACGAGGTGCTCTTCTACCGTCTGGTCACCGAGTACCTGGAGGAGCTGCTGCCCGTCGTCTACACGCCGACGGTGGGTGAGGCCTGTCGGCGGTTCAGCGAGATCTACCGCCGGCCGCGCGGGCTCTTCCTGTCCTGGGAGGACCGGCACCGCTTCCGTGACATCCTGCGCAACCGCCCGCACCGGGACCACCCGGTGGACGTCATCGTCGTCACCGACGGGCAGCGCATTCTCGGCCTGGGCGACCAGGGCGTCGGCGGCATGGGCATCCCGATCGGCAAGCTCAGCCTCTACACGGCGATCGGCGGCATCCACCCGGCCCGCACCCTGCCGATCCTGCTGGACGTCGGCACCGACAACGAGGGCCTCCTCGGCAACCCCCGCTATCTGGGCCGCCGGGCCCGGCGGCTGACCGGCGCCGAGTACGACGAGATGATCGAGGCGTTCGTCTCGGCGGTCGAGGCGGAGCTGCCCGGGACGCTGCTGCAGTGGGAGGACTTCGCCACCGCCCACGCCCACCCGATCCTCGCCCGCTACCGTGACCGGCTGCTCACGTTCAACGACGACATCCAGGGCACCGCGGCCGTCACGCTGGGCGCCCTGTCCACCGCGGCGAACGTGGCCGGCACCCCGCTGCCCGAGCAGCGCGTGGTGATCCTGGGCGCGGGATCGGCCGCCATCGGCGTCGCCGACATGATCCGTACGGCCATGATCGACGAGGGCCTCCCGGAGGGCGAGGCCACGACACGGTTCTGGATCCTCGACGTCGACGGCCTGCTGGTGTCCTCACGCTCCGAACTGTCCCCGCAGCAGCGGATGTTCGCCCGCGACGACAGCGAGGTGGCCGACTGGGACGGCACCGGCCTCACCGACGTGGTGCGCCGCGTCGAGCCGACGGCCCTGATCGGGCTGTCGACGGCTCACGGCGCCTTCACCGAGGACATCGTGCGGCAGATGGCCTCGACCTGCGAACGGCCCGTCGTCTTCCCGCTCTCCAACCCCACCTCGCACTCCGAGGCCGAGCCCGCGGACCTCACCCGCTGGACCGACGGCCGGGCGCTGATCGCCACCGGCTCGCCCTTCCCGCCCCTGACGGTCGACGGGCACGAGGTGCCGGTGGCGCAGTCAAACAACGTGTACGTCTTCCCGGCCATGGGCCTCGCGGTGACCGCGAGCCGGGCCACCCGTGTCACCGACCGCATGCTCGTGGCCGCCGCCCGGGCCGTCGCACGGTGCGCGGTCCGGGCGGCGGACGGCGACGACGGCCCCGTGCCGTTGCTGCCGCCCCTGAGCGGCATGCGGGAATCCGCCCGCGAGATCGCCCTGGCCGCGGCCCTCGCCGCCGTGGAGGACGGGGTGGCTCCCCGGGCCACGGAGCAGGAGCTGCGCGAGGCGGTCGCCCGGGCGCAGTGGACGCCGCGCTACGAGGACTAAGGCCCTTCTGATGGATCTCCGTGGGAGAAGGAGCGGCGTTCGGTGCGTGCTCTCGGCGTGCCGGCCGGAAGTCCTCGTACTGGACGTACTTGGGCTTTCGGCCGGTGCGGCGAGAGTGCGTGCCGGGCGTCGCGACGGGGCAAAACGTTGCCTACCGCGGCACCAGGAGGGTTCGGTGGACCCGCCCGCGCCCCTCACCCGACCCGGATGCCCACGATGCAGGTGTCGTCGTCGGTGTCCGACTTGCTGTAGGTGAGAAGGCGGTCCAGCTGCTGGTCGAGGGTGCTGGGCGCCGCGCGGGCGGTGGTCAGGAGGTGGGTCAGGGACTCCTCCACCGGCCGGTCGCGGCGTTCGACCAGGCCGTCGGTGTACATCAACAGGGTGTCCTCGGGTTCCAGCCGAAGCTCGGTCTCCTCGTACACGGCCTCGGGGACGGCGCCCAGCAGCAGGCCCTTGACCAGGGGCAGAGGTGCCGCCTCGGTGTCCCGGACGAGCACGGGCGGCAGGTGTCCCGCCCGGGCCCAGCGCAGCGTCCGCCCGACCGGGTCGTACAGCCCGCACACCGCGGTCGCGGTGACGGCGCCCGTCAGATGGTGCGCCACGATGTTGAGCCACGACAGCAGCTGGCCCGGCCCGGCGCCGGTCACCGCCAGACCGCGCAGCGCGTTACGCAGGACGACCATGCTGGTGGCGGCCTCGATGCCGTGGCCGGCCACGTCGCCCACACAGAGCAGCACCTTCCGGGACGGCAGGACGACGGCGTCGTACCAGTCGCCGCCCACGAGTTGCTCGGTCTCCGCGGGCCGGTAGCGGACGGCCACCTGAAGCCCGGACACCTGCAACGGCGCCTGGGTGGGGGGCATGATGGCGTGCTGCAACTGCAGGGTCAGCCGGTTGCGTTCGGTGGCCTGCTGCTCGGTGTGGGCCAGCTGGTCGCGGGTGGCGGCGAGCGCCACCTCGGTCCAGTGCTGGGCCGAGATGTCCTGGTAGGCACCGCGGATCAGGAGCAGCCGGTCGTCGGTGTCGAGCACGGGTTCGGCGACGATCCGGATGTGGCGGGTCACCCCGTCCGGCCGCTGCAGCCGGAAGGCCGCGGCCGCCGGCCGCCGGTGGTGCAGCAGCGTGCGCAGGAAGCGGCGGATGGAAACGCCGTCGTCCGGGTGGGCATGGGCCGGCAGCTCTTCCAGGGCCACCGGGGTGCTCGTCTCCGGCCGGCCGTAGAGGTCGAAGAGCTGTCCGTTCCAGGTGATCTCACCGGTGAGCACGTTCTCCTCGAACCCACCGATGCGGCCGAGCCGCTGGGCGTGCTGGAGCAGGCTCGCAAGGCGCGCCGTCTCGTCCTCGATACGCCAGATGAGGAGTACGGACATCCCGTGGCGGCTGATGCTGATGTCCGCAACCGCCGAGAGGGGGACCTGGTCGACGAGGGCGGTGAGGTTCATCCGCCGGGCCCGGAAGGGCTCACCGGTGGCATAGACCCGCTCGACGCGCTGGAACAACTCGCTGTCCCCGGCGGCCATCGGGTAGGCCTCCAGAAGCAGCGCGCCGCTCACGACCGCCCGCGGCCTGCCCGCGGGGTCCAGGAACCGGCTGTTCACGTGCTGGATGCGGAAGTCCACCAAGTGGCCGTCGCCGTCCAGGTGCGGCACCAGCACGAGGGCGGGGTCGTGCAGCCCGTCGGCCAGGTCCATCAGCTCGGCGGCGTCCGGCAGGACGCGCGGCTCCTGGGCGGCCCCCTGGGGCGGCGTGTACAACTCCAGGGTGTGGGCGCACAGTTCGGCCAGCGCCTCCACCTGGCGGACGATCTGCGGAGGCTGCGGCTCCAGCCGGGCCGGCCAGGCGATCTCCAGGACGCCGTGGATGCGCCCCCCGGTGCCGGCGGGCAGGGCGACCCGGCCGCCGTCCGGGTGGTGGTGCAGGCCGATGCTGGGCAGTCCGGTCGGGCCGAGCGTGCTGATCCACTGCCCCTCGCGCTCCATGAGGCCCCGCCGGGCCACGGTCACCACGTCCGGCGGGACGTAGCGCCAGCGTGCGGCCTCGGCCGGTGAGAATCCCGCGCTGCCCGCCAGGGTGAGCGAGCCGTCGGAGCCCACGGCCCATATGGCGACCGCCACCGCGCCGAGGGGGCGCAGCGCCTGTTCCAGCAGGGCGTCGGCCACGGCCTGGGTGTCGTCCGCGGCCAGCACGCCGCTCTCGGCCGCGCGCAGGCGCACGGCCGCCGACTCGCGCTCGGCCTCGTCGGCGGCCTTGGTGGCGGCGAGGAAGGCATCCGTCACCTCGGACATCCGGTCCCGGGCGGCCTGGTTGATGACGTCGACGGCGAACTCCAGGGGAGTCACCTGGGCCTGCTCGGCCAACTGGGTGAGCTGCCGGGCGGCCTGGGCAGGGCCGCACTTCAGCCGCTCGACCAGGACGCCCTTCGCGAGCTCGATCAGGGCCCGCCCTTCGGCCTCCGCCTGGGCGGCGCGCACCTCCCGGCTGAGCCGTTCCACGGTGGCGGCCAGCCGGCCCACCGGTGAGGCGGAGGGGAGCTCTTCGAGGTCGCCGGGCGGGTCGTCGGGGGACGCCGACGGCTCCTCCATGGCCCCGGACGGCCCGTCGGGAGGCGCCGCCTCCCCGTCGGCGGCCTTCGTCTCCCCAGCGGTGGCAGGGGGCAACGCGTCGGACGGCACGGACGACGGAGAGGACTCCGGACCGGTGGCCGAGTCGCGCTGCGGCTCACGGTCCTGACCCGGTTCGCGCGGCTGCTCGGACATGCTCACGGTGTGGATGCTCCTCGACTGGAGCGCTCTGAGGCGCGGAACGACAGGCGCTGCGGGGCGCCCGGCCCGCGGGTGTGCGGGTCGGGCGCCGGTGTTCTCATGCCGGCAGCCAGCGGCGGACGCAGGCGATGAGGTCGCGCGTGTCGACGGGCTTGGTGACGTAGTCGCTGGCTCCCGAGGCGAGGCTCTTGTCCCGGTCTCCGGGCATCGCCTTCGCCGTGACGGCGATGATGGGCAGCTCGGCGTACTGGGGCATCCGGCGGATCTCGGCCGTCGCGGTGTAACCGTCCATCTCCGGCATCATCACATCCATCAGCACGATGGCGATGTCCGGGTTGTTCACCAGCGTCTCGATGCCTCTGCGCCCGTTCTCGGCGTGCAGGACGCGGAAGCCGTGCAGCTCCAGGATCCCGCTCAGGGCGAACAGGTTCCGCGCGTCGTCGTCCACGACGAGGACGGTGCGCCCGGCCGACGCGGCGTCGAGGGAGGGCGGCGTCGGTTGCTGCTGTCCCTCGGTCCGGACCAGGGACAGCACGTCCCCGGGTTCCTCGGCGGACAGGTGCAGCGCGATGCGCTCACGCAGCTCGTCGAGACTGGACAGCAGCTCCAGGGCGCCGCCCTCCGAGCGGGACCGCAGCGTCTCGTCCAGGGGCATGTCCACGGGGTGGCTGTTGTGCACCAGCACCGGAACGCTCGTCAGCGCCGAGTCACCCTCCAGGGCCCGGAGGAACCGGGCCGCCTCGCCGTCGCGCATGCCCAGCTCCAGGACGACGCAGTGGCACGGCTCGGACGCCAGCGCACCGGCCGCCTCCTGCGCGCCGACGGCGGTGATGATGTCGACCGCGGGACGCTGAGCGCCGTCGGTGCGGCCGTGCGCCAGGTCGGCGACCACGCTCTCCGCGACGAGCGTCAGCAGACCGCGCGACCGCTCCTCCACGACGAGCAGACGCCTCGGCCGGGGGCCGGGCCCGATCTGCGGCACCGGCACCGAGCCGGACAGTCCCCGCGGCAGGGGTTCGGCCGCCGTCCGCTCGGGTGTTCTGCCGTGACCGAGCAGTTCCTCGAAGTCGGGACGGGCCACCGGCAGGAAGAGCGTGAACGTGCTCCCCTGGCCGGGTGTGCTCTGCACCGACACGGCGCCGCCGAGCAACTGGGCGATCTCCCGCGTGATGGACAGGCCCAGGCCGGTACCGCCGTACTTCCGGCTGGTCGTGCCGTCCGCCTGCTGGAAGGCACCGAAGATCGTCTCGAGGTGCTGTTCGGGGATGCCGATGCCGGTGTCCTTGACGCGGAAGGCCACCACGGCGGCGCCCCGGACCACGCCCTCGGGCACCTCGTCGTCCGAGGCGGGCTCGATGCTCAGCTCCACGCCGCCCTGCTCGGTGAACTTCACGGCGTTCGACAGGAGGTTGCGCAGCACCTGGCGCAGCCGGGAGTCGTCCGTGAGCACGTCCGCCGGCGCGCCCGCGGCGGTGGTCACCTTGAACTCCAGGCTCTTCTGCGTCGTCATCGGCCGGAAGGTGGCCTCGACGTACTCGATGAGCTGGCGCAGCGTCACCCGCTCGGGCGTGACGTCCATCTTCCCGGCCTCGACCTTCGACAGGTCGAGGATGTCGTTGATGAGCTGCAGCAGATCGGAACCGGCGGAGTGGATGATCTGCGCGTACTCGACCTGCTTGGGCGTGAGGTTGCGGGACGGGTTCTGTGCCAGCAACTGGGCCAGGATGAGCAGGCTGTTGAGCGGGGTGCGCAGTTCGTGGCTCATGTTGGCCAGGAACTCCGACTTGTACTTCGAGGCCAGCGACAGCTGCTGGGCGCGGGTCTCCAGTTCCTGGCGGGCCTGCTCGATCTGCAGGTTCTTCGCCTCGATGTCCCGGTTCTGCGCCGCGAGCAGCGAGGCCTTCTCCTCCAGTTCCGCGTTGGAGCGCTGCAGTTCCTCCTGCTGGACCTGCAACTCCGTGGATCGGGCCTGGAGTTCGACCGTGAGGCGCTGCGACTCGACCAGCAGCTCGTCGGTGCGGGCGTTGGCCACGATGGTGTTGACGTTGACGCCGATGGTCTCCATCAGCTGGGCGAGGAAGTCCCGGTGGATCTGGGTGAAGGGCGTGACCGACGCCAGCTCGATGACGCCGAGGACCTGGCCCTCGACCACGATGGGCAGCAGCACCAGCGCGGTCGGCACCACCTGGCCGAGGCCTGAGGAGATGGTCACATAGCCGTCCGGCAGCTCGTCCACCATGATGGTGCGCCGACTGCGCGCGGCCTGGCCGACGAGGGTGCGGCCGAAGGCGATGCGGGTGGGGCGGCTGCTGTCCTCCGGGTAGCCGTAGGAGCCGACGAGCCGCAGTTCGGGTCCTTCGTCGCCGTCCTCGGCGAGGTAGAAGGCCCCGTACTGGGCCGAGACCAGGGGCACCAGCTCGTCCATGATCAGCTCGGCGACCACGGGCAGGTCGCGGTGGCCCTGCATCAGGCCCGAGATACGGGCGAGGTTGGTCTTGAGCCAGTCCTGCTCCTGGTTGGCCCGGGTGGTCTCGCGCAGGGACTCCACCATGGAGTTGATGTTGTCCTTGAGCTCGGCGACCTCGCCGGACGCCTCCACGGTGATGGAGCGCGTCAGGTCGCCCTCGGCGACGGCGCTCGCGACCTCGGCGATGGCGCGGACCTGCCGGGTCAGGTTGCCCGCCAGTTCGTTGACGTTCTCCGTCAGGCGCTTCCAGGTTCCGGAGACGCCCTCGACCTCGGCCTGTCCACCGAGGCGTCCCTCGGTGCCGACCTCGCGGGCCACCCGCGTGACCTCGTCGGCGAACGCCGACAACTGGTCGACCATGGTGTTGATCGTCGTCTTGAGTTCGAGGATCTCCCCGCGGGCGTCGACGTCGATCTTCTTCGACAGGTCGCCCTTGGCCACCGCGGTCGTCACCAGCGCGATGTTGCGGACCTGGCCGGTGAGGTTGTTCGCCATCGAGTTGACGTTGTCGGTGAGGTCCTTCCAGGTGCCGGCGACGTTCGGCACGTGCGCCTGGCCCCCGAGGCGTCCTTCGGTGCCGACCTCGCGGGCGACCCGCGTGACCTCGTCGGCGAAGGCAGAGAGCGTGTCGACCATCGTGTTGATGACCTCGGCCAGCGCCGCGACCTCACCGGCGGCCTCCACCGTGATCCGCTGTGACAGGTCGCCGCGCGCCACGGCGGTGGCGACCTGGGCGATGGAGCGGACCTGGCCGGTCAGGTTCGACGCCATCACGTTGACGTTGTCGGTGAGGTCCTTCCAGGTTCCCGACACACCGCGCACCTGGGCTTGTCCGCCGAGGCGTCCCTCGGTGCCGACCTCGCGGGCCACCCGCGTGACCTCGTCGGCGAACGC
>NZ_JBEOSZ010000010.1:44449-209510 GCF_040303285.1 Streptomyces sp. NPDC096046
CGAACGCCGACAACTGGTCGACCATCGTGTTGATGGTGCTCTTCAGCTCCAGGATCTCACCACGAGCGTCCACGGTGATCTTCTGGGAGAGATCGCCCTTGGCGACGGCGGTCGCCACCAGCGCGATGTTGCGGACCTGGCCGGTGAGGTTGCCCGCCATGAAGTTCACCGAGTCGGTGAGGTCGCGCCAGGTGCCCTTGACGCCCTTGACGTCCGCCTGTCCGCCGAGGCGTCCCTCGGTGCCGACCTCGCGGGCCACCCGCGTGACCTCGTCGGCGAACGCCGACAACTGGTCGACCATCGTGTTGATGGTGCTCTTCAGCTCCAGGATCTCACCACGAGCGTCCACGGTGATCTTCTGGGAGAGATCGCCCTCGGCGACCGCCGTGGTCACCTGGGCGATGGAGCGGACCTGGCTCGTGAGGTTGCCCGCCATGTGGTTCACGGAGTCGGTCAGGTCGCGCCAGACACCGGCCACACCCGGCACCTGCGCCTGTCCGCCGAGGCGTCCCTCGCTGCCGACCTCGCGGGCCACCCGCGTGACCTCGTCGGCGAACGCCGACAACTGGTCGACCATCGTGTTGACGGTCTCCTTCAGCTGCAGGATCTCACCGCGGGCGGGCACGTCGATCTTCTGGGAGAGGTCGCCCTTGGCCACGGCCGTGGCCACCTGGGCGATGTCGCGGACCTGGGTGGTCAGGTTGCCCGCCATGGCGTTGACCGAGTCGGTGAGGTCGGCCCAGGTGCCCGAGACCCCCGGTACCTCCGCCTGCCCGCCGAGCGTCCCCTCGGTGCCGACCTCGCGGGCCACCCGGGTGACTTCGGAGGTGAACACGGACAGCTGGTCGACCATGCCGTTGAAGACCGTGGCGATGTCGCCCATGAGGCCGTCCGCGTCGTCCGGCAGCCGGGTGCCGAAGTCCCCGTCGCGAACGGCTGTCAGGCCGGCCAGCAGTCGGCGCAACTCCTGGTCGCCCGGCACCGCATCGACAACCCCAGTGCTGTCGCTGGTCATGCGCACCCTCGTTCCGCTCCCCTAGAGTCCTCGCGACGAGGACTCGGAACCCGCCGGACCGATGGGCGGCCCGGTTGTCGTGCATCATCTCCGCATTCACGGACGTGTATGCGATGTGGAAATACGCCGCAGGTTAACCCACGCTTCCAAACCTGAACAAAGCCGGAGCCGCCATCCTGACCGAACAGCGCGGCCAGGTCACGAGCTCCGTGGAGCGGCGGCGACGGGAACCCCCGTGGCAGCGCCGTCCGCCCTGAAGAAGCCCTGGTCACGCCCCGTGTACCGGGGGGAGGCCCGGCTCAGGGGGCGGCGTCGTCGACCGTGTCCCTGATCTCCAGGATGCCGTCGACCCCGGTGATCGCACAGAGCCGCCGCAACTGCGGTGACGGGGCGACCACGCGCAGCCTGCCCGCCTGGTGGGTGAGGATCAGCAGATTCAGCAGCGTCGAGTCCGCGAACGTGATCCCGGAGGCGTCCAGGATCACCTTCGGATGCCTCCTGATCGCGGTCCGCAGCGCATTCGCCAACGGTGTGATCGTGTCCATGTCGTAGGAGCCACGGGCGTTGACGACCCGGGCACCGCGCCAGTCGTACTGTGACACCGCGGCCGCTTCCGGGCCGTGCGCGGCGGCCGGTTCCGGCAGTGGCTCACCGCCGATGTCGCGCGTGAGCGCGGGCATGCCGGCATCGTCCCAGGGCACCTTGGGCTCCTTCTGCGCTTCTCCCCCAGGGGAGCACGTCATCTGTTGCATGAAAAGTATGTCACGTATCTACGTTCCGGCAATGATGGACCCCTAAAATGCCGCGCATGGTAGGAGTGCCCGAGTCCCACACCGGATGGACGTTCATCACCAGCCACGCTCGCGTCCTGGCCGTCATCGCCGACAATCCGAACGTCCGCATCCGTGACATCGCCGCCCGCTGCCGGCTCACGGAGCGCGCCGTCGCGCGGATCATCGCCGATCTCGAGCAGGACGGTTACCTGTCTCGCACCCGGGACGGGCGCACGAACACCTACCGCATCGAGCCGGACAAGGTGCTGCGCCACCCGGCCGAAGCGGGCCTCTCCGTGGCTGCGCTGCTCTCCCTGCTCGTGCAGGACGAGTCCGACCGCACGAGGAATCCCGTCGGCTCGTGACCGCCGACGACCCGGGCGGGCCCATCCGGACCGGCGCCCTCGTTCCGCTGACTCGGCCGGGCTGGGTCCAGGCGGGGCAGCACCTGCTCGCTGGGCTCGAATCGGCCGTACGGGACGTCGACGAGGACGGCGGTATCGCCGGAAGGCGATGTGAGGCTACGGCGAGGACAACACGGCCGACGTGATACGCGTCAATCGGGCCGCCACCGGTTCGGTGCTCATACTCCTCGCGGCCGCCAGCACGTTCCTCGCCCTGCGATCGCGTTCCTCTCCCGCACCCCGCTCCGACGACGACTGACACAGCGGCCGGCTGCGCAGGCGGCACCCCGGGCGTGTGCGGCGCGCGTCAGGTGGCCGTCGCCCCGAGGACGAGGGCGGCCGTGGATTCCGGATCGCTGTAGGGGAAGCCATGGGCTCCGGGCAATGTCACCGCGCGGCCGGAGGGAGTCTGCCGCGCCGCGTGTGCGATCCAGTCGGGCGGCGCCAGCGGATCGTGCGCACCGGCGGCCAGCAGGACAGGACAGCTCAGTTCCGCCAGGGCCTCCTCCGGGCGGTCGCCGAGGGCCGAGTCCAGATAGCGGGTCAGGCGCAGCGGGCCGGCCCTGAAGTAGTCCGGTACGACGGCGCCGAGCAGTCCGGCGGGTTCGCGCACGGCGGTGCGGGTCGCGGCCCGGAGCAGGGGTGCGGTGTGGCGCAGGTGGGGTGGGAAGGTCATCCCGAGCAGGACCAGAGCGCGCACCCGGCCCGGGGCGCGGGCCGCTGCGCGGAGCGCCACCTGGGCGCCGGTGGAATGCCCGGCCAGCACGACAGGGCCCTCGGGGACACGGGCGAGCCAGTTCGTCACGGTCTCGGCGAGCGGGCCGACCAGTGGCGGGGTACGGGCCCGTCTCCCGGGGGCCGAGAAGCCCGGGAGGTCGAGCAGATGGCAGGTGGTGTGCTCGGCGCATCGGCTGAACGAGGGAAGCAGAGCGTTCACCGCTCCCAGCCCCGGTATCCAGACCACGGGCAGGCGGTCACTTCCCACGGGGCCTGCGGCGTACAGGCGCCGTACCGGCCGGGTCCGCCGCACCGGACGAGCGGTGCGCGCACTGTGGTCGCTCGCGCCGGAGCTCACGGCCGTCGGCCGGCTCACCGGTGTCCTGCCGGGCCTGTGGCAGCCTGTTCCCGTTCGCCCCTCAGGCATCCGCCACTCCTTCCGGACACGCTCTCCGAGTCGGCCGTCGGCTGGATCAACAGCCCGGCCGATGCCCGTCACCGTCCTGTGCCGTACTCCCCCGCGACGGCAAGGCTCAGGATCGGTGGGGAAAGCGCGGCGCGACGTAGCCGGCGGTCCAGAAGGGGACGTAACCGTAGTGCGTGTAGAGGCGGTCGTAGAACACGTCCTGGTCGACGAGTTCGGGGTCGTATGCGGGGGCGTCGGCCGCCTCGTCCCGGGTTCGGTCGATGCGCACCGCGTCCTCGCTCACGTCCGCCACGGCGTCGACCGGGACGTAGCTCTTCTTCTCGCCGATGCCCAGGAAGCCACCGTGTTCCAGAAGGAGGAAACGGACTTTGCGTTCCCCCTCGTCGACGATCAGGTCGCCGACCTTGCCGAGTTCGTTCCCGGAGCGGTCGGTCGCCTTCCGGCCCCGGATGTCCTCATCGGCGGCGGGGATGACCTGCGGCGCATCGGAAAGCCTGGTCAGGACGGGGATGTCGCCGGACTTCATGGATTCTCCCAACATCACGACATGCAGAACAGCGGGCTCTCAGGCCCCGTTCTGCCCTTTCCGTCCCGGTTCCCTCCACTGACCGTGTCATGCCCTGTCCGGGGAAGCCGGGACGACTACGCCGGGAACCGGTTCTTCGTCGTCCGGGAGGCGGGCAAGGCGTCGCCACTCCGCTGCCCGTCGCCGCCGTCCAGGGCGCCGACCTCGTCTTCGCGGAAGGGCGACGACAGCCGACCCGCGCGGCATCCGGCCACACCGGTGTTCTCCGGTTGCCACCGACGCCGAGGTCTATAGCCTGAAACCGTGCCGAAGCCTGAGATCGCGCTGTCACCGCAGCGCTCCCTCCGCCTCCCCCGGCCGGCGATCCGCTCGCCCCGGTCCGGATGCCCGGCCCGCGTGACGCATGCCGATGCGTGACACGCTCCGGGTCCAGCTGTGGCCGCTGCCTACGCTGGGGATCGCACTCGCCGTCGTCGCCGGGGTGGGGCTGCCGCGGCTCGACAAGCGGATTCAGTACGACCTGCCGACCTGGTTGAGGGACTACCTGTTCGGCGGCAGCCCGGATGCCGCGCGCTCGGTGCTGGCCGCGATCGCCGGTTCCCTGGTCACGGTCACGGCGCTGACCTTCTCGCTCACCGTCTTGACGCTTCAACTGGCGAGCAGTCAGTTCTCCCCGCGCGTGTTGCGGACCTTCTCCGCGGACCGGTACGTCCAGACGACGCTGGCACTCTTCCTCACGACGTTCACCTTCGCCCTGACCGTGCTGCGCACCGTGCGCACCGGAGAGGACGGGCAGAGCGGTTTCGTGCCCCGGGTATCGGTCACCGCGGCCTTCGTGCTCACCCTGGCCAGCCTGCTCGGCCTGGTTCTGTTCCTGTCGCACCTTGCACGTGAGATCCGCATCGAGACGATGATGGGCAGTGTCCACTCCGCCGCCGACCACTCCATCAGTCACCTTCTCTCCATGAAGGAGGACGGTGACCGCGCGGATCCGGACGCGGGCGGACCTCCCGCCGCGCTACCGGAGCCACCGGACGACGCGCAGGTCCTGACCGCCGACCGCTCCGGCTTTCTCACGTCCGTGGACGAGGCGGCCCTGGTGAAGGCCGCTGTCGAAGCCGACGCGTTCCTGGTCCTCGACCGCTCCCCCGGGAGCTCACTGATCGCCGGCACACCCATCGGAGCCGCCTGGCCCCGCGCCGGGGAGCCGTTCTCGTCCGGTACACGTGAGGCGCTGGCCGAAGGAGTCGCCGAGGCGGTGCGGACCGGTCCCGAGCGCACCGAACTGCAGGACGTCGCCTTCGGGCTCCGGCAACTCACCGATATCGCCGCCAAGGCGCTCTCCCCGGGCATCAACGATCCGACCACCGCCGTGCACGCCCTGTCCCACTCCTCCGCCCTGCTCTGCGCGTTGGCGCGCCGTGACCTCGGCCCTCGTCCGCTGCGCGACGACCACCAGCAGGTCAGAGTCGTGCTGCGCCGTCCGGACCTGCGGGATCTGCTGGATCTGGCGGTGGACCAGCCCCTGCGCTACGGAGCCGCCGAGCCCGCCGTCCTGGTCCGTATCGCCATGCTGCTGCGCGAACTGGCCTGGCACGTCACGCCCGTTCAGCACCCGCCCGTCACCGCCGCACTCACCCGGCTGCGCTCCACCATCGACGCCCAAAACCTGCACGCCACCGAGCACTTCAAGCTCACCGAACTGACCCGGCTCGTCGACGACGCGCTGGCCGGGCGTTGGCCCCGCGGGCCCGGCAGCTGACCGCAGCACGTCACGAACACGGCCCGGGTATGGGGGCGTGTGGAGGCGGGGGCGGCCGGCGCCGATCGATCACGCCGCTCGTTGCGCGCAGGCCGCTCCTGGTGGGCAGGGCGGCCGGTGCATGCGCCGGGGCGTGCGCGACGGGGCGGGGGCGGCCGGCGCCGATCGATCACGCCGCTCGTTGCGCGCAGGCCGCTCCTTGTGGGCAGGGCGGCCGGTGCATGCGCCGGGGCGCGTGCGACTGCTGCATCCGCCATCGGAACCCGTTCGTCGGCTTGCCGCCTGGTGAGTCGTGATTCTGTTGGTCGCAGGGATCACCCATGTCGCGGTCCGGGTGTGCGTGGCGCTCCGGCCGGCCCGCGTCCCCGCGCTGCCAGGCCTGCTCGGCACCGCGTTGCTCCGCGCCCCGCACCGGTGGCCACGTCCCCGCCGACACGCCGGTTCCGCCTGTGACCGTTTGCGCGGGGGCGCACCGGCGCGCAGGCGCCCCCGTGCTGCCTCGGGGACCGCCACGGCTCGGCGTATTCCCCGGCCCGGCGCGCCCCTCTGGCGACCGTCCCGGCATGCGTGCGGGCAGGGGCAGGGGGAGGCTGTAGGTAGGCGTAGGCACGGGCTCCGCGATCAGTCACCGCCTGTTCGATCCACGATCCGGACGGGCTGCGAACCAGGCCCCGGGCAGTCCCGGTGGGCAGGGCAAGGGGTGTGAGGGGTGTACGGCAGTGGAGAAGCGGGTGAGGGAGCTCAGCGACAGCGATGACGATCCGCTCGGCCTGCAACTGGCCGCCCTGGGGGTACTCGACGACCTGGGGACCGTGGTGGGATGGAGCCGGCGTGCCCAGGACCTCACCGGTTACCCGGGCCACGAGGTGATCGGCCGCTCGGCCTTCGAGGTCCTGGTGGACCCCCGCGATCTGCCGGCCGTCAGGGATGCCGCGGCGGCCTGCCGGAAAGCCGGTGTCTGGTTCGGGATGCTGACGGTGCGGCACCGCGGCGGCGAGCAGGTGGAACTGGGGCTCAGGGTCTCCGAGTTCTCACGGGGCGATGCCCGCGAGTGGTGTCTCGCCGGGGCGCCCGCGGCCGATGTCCTGGAGTGGCGGAGGGACCGCGCGGTGCTCGACGGGTTGTACCGGCGGTGCCCCGTCGGCCTGGTCGTGCACGGTCCCGACATGCGGATTCTGCGGGTCAACCGGGCGATCGAGCGGTTCGCCGGGGTGACGGCCGCCGAGCTCCGGGACAGGCCCGTCGGGGTTCTGCTCGTTCCGGACGACGCGCGTAAGGCCGTGGACCGCGTACGCCGGGTGCTGCGGACCGGGAGGTCGTTGGTCTACTCCGAGCAGTACGCCCGTCTGGAGCGGGACCCGGCGCGAGAGCACGTCGTATCGGTGTCGTCCTTCCCCATGACGGATCCCGCGGGCCGGGCGCTGGGGGTGGCCGAGATGATCGAGGACATCACCGACCGCCACCGTGCCCAGCGGCGGCTGGCCCTCCTCGCCGAGGCCAGCTCGCACGTCGGTACGACCCTGGACATGGGGCAGACCGCGTGGGAACTCACCGACGTGCTCGTCCCTCACCTCGCCGACCACGCCTCGGTGGATCTGCTGGAGCCGGTCGTCCGGGGGGATGAACCGGCACGCGCCCTGATCGAGCCCGTGGTGCGGGTGGCCATGTGCAGCGCCGGCGGGCAGGAGCACTGCCCGCGCGCCCCGCGGGAAGAACCGCTCGACTACGCGCCGGGCACGCCTCAGGCCAGGTGCCTGACCGACGGCCGCCCTGTCCTGGCACCCGCGCTTCCGTCCGCGCTGTGGTCCCTGGAGCCGGGCATCGGCCAGACCCTGCCACCCGGCGCGCATTCCCTGATCGTCGTTCCGTTGGCGGCCCGGGGCCTGGTGCTGGGCGTGATGAGCCTGTGGCGCTCGCGGCGGCCCGATTCCTTCGAAGCCGATGATCTGACCCTGGCGTCGGAGCTCGCCTCACGCGCCGCCCTGTCCATCGACAACGCCCGGCGCTTCGCCCAGCAGCAGCAGACCTCGCTCACCTTGCAGAGCAGTCTCCTCCCCAGCGCGGTGCCCCAGCAGCCGGCCATCGAGGCGACGCCTCGCTATCTGCCGGCCGCGGCGGGCCCGGGCCTGGGCGGTGACTGGTTCGATGTCATTCCCCTGTCCGGGGCGAGGGTCGCCCTCGTCGTCGGGGACGTGGTCGGCCGCGGCCTGCACGCGGCCGCCACCATGGGGCGACTGCGTACGGCCGTTCACACTCTGGCCAGCCTGGACCTGGAACCGGACGAGGTGCTGTCCCGCCTCGACGACCTGGTGAACCTGCTGGCGGCCGAGGTGGAGACGGCCCGGGAACGTCCGGCCACCCAGCTGACTGTCAGCGCGACATGCCTGTACGCCGTCTACGACCCCATCTCGCGGCGCTGTTCCGCTGCGCGCGCCGGCCATCCGCCGCCGGTGGTGACGAGCCCGGACGGCCGGGCAGAGTTGCTCGACCTGCCCGCCGGCCCGCCGCTCGGCCTGGGGGGTCTGCCCTTCGAGGCGCGGGAGTTCGAGCTGGCCGAGGGCAGTCTGATCACGCTCTACACCAACGGACTGATCGGCGAGCGCACCCTGGACGCCGACGAGAGCCTGGCACGGCTGTGTGCGGCCGTGAGCCGCCCCGCGGACCCCTTGGAGGAGACATGCCAGGCGGTCGTGGAGGCTCTGGTGCCCGCTCGTCCGGCCGACGACATCGCTCTGGTCATCGCTCGCACCCGTGTGCTCCCGGAACGGAACGTGGCCTCCTGGCAGCTGCCCCAGGAGGCCACCGCGGCCACCCGGGCCAGGTCACTCGCCACCGCGAAACTGGCCGAATGGGGACTGGAACACCTCACGTTCACCACCGAGCTGGTCGTCAGCGAACTGGTGACCAACGCCTACCGATACGCCAGCGATCCGGTGACCCTGCGGTTGATCCGCGAGCGGTCTCTGGTCTGCGAGGTCAGCGACGGCAGCCATACCTCGCCGCACCTGCGCCGGGCCGGCAGCACCGACGAAGGCGGTCGCGGCCTGTTCCTGGTGGCCCAGATGACGGAGCGGTGGGGTACCCGCTACAGCCGCGACGGCAAGACCGTCTGGGCCGAGCAACCACTCGCCTCCGGGTAGGCCACCTGCGGTAACGCTGCCGGGCACCGGCAGCGCGGCCTGCCGTGTGGGTGAAGGATGACGTGCGGGGTACCAGGGTGCCGCGAGGTGGGCGCACCCGGTGACGGCCTTCTGCCCTCGGACGGCCGCTCCACCGCCCTGCCGCCTGTGCAAGACCGTCAGGGCACGTCCCGAAGATCCGACCGGGCATCCCACCCGGACGCCCCGCCCCGTTTCCGCATCGCTGCCCGAGTGTCCCCAGCCCGACAGGAGCGCGCCGTGATCTTCCAGGACCGCCCCCATGACCCTGCCATGCCCCCCGCGTCCCCCGTACGCCGGAGTCGGGCGCGCCGGAGGCGGAGCGGTGTGGCGGCGGGGCTGCTCGCGGTGCTGGCGGTGTCATGCACCAGCGGCTCCGCCGACTCCCCGAAGAGCACGGCCGGCACTTCCCCGCCCGTTGAAGAGCGTTCGGCGAGCAGCGAGCTGCAGAGCGACTACATGCGTGTCGTGAACGACGTCCTTCCCTCGGTCGTGGAAATCACGACCGAGGGCGGGCTGGGCTCCGGCGTCGTCTACGACAAGCAGGGCCACATCGTCACCAATGCCCATGTCGTCGGCGAGCAACGCCGTTTCACCGTCGATCTCGCCGACCGCCGGCAGTCCCTTCAGGCCGAACTGATCGGCCGCTACGCGGCCAACGACCTCGCCGTCATCCGTCTGGAGAACCCGCCGTCCGGACTGCGCCCGGCGACGTTCGCCGACAGCAAGGAGGTCGAGGTCGGACAGATCGTGCTCGCCATGGGCAATCCCCTGGGGCTGTCCAGCAGTGTCACCCAGGGCATCGTCTCCGCCATCGGCCGGACCGTCTCCAGGCCCGCCGACGGCGGCTCGGCGCCCGGCGCGATCCCCAACATGGTGCAGACGTCGGCCGCCATCAACCCCGGCAACAGCGGTGGTGCGCTGGTCGACCTCTCCAGCCGGGTGATCGGCATCAACACCCTGGGCGCCGTCGACCAGCGACTCGGCGGGGCCGCCCCCGGCATCGGCTTCGCCATCCCCAGCTCCGCCGTCACCCGCATCGCGGACCAGTTGATCGAAGACGGCAGGGTGACCAGCAGCGGACGCGCCGCGCTCGGTGTCACGGTGCGCACCGTCCTGGAAACCGACTCCGCTCCGGCGGGCGCGTCCATCGTCACCGTCGTGGAAGGCGGCGCCGCGGACGAGGCCGGCCTGCGACCCGGCGACATCATCACGGACCTCGGCGACACGCGGATCTCCTCCGTGCAGACGCTCGCCGAGGCACTGGCCGCCCACAGCCCCGGCGACAAGGTCTCCCTCACCTACTACCGCGCGGGAAGCTCCCACACCGTGCGGATGACCCTCGAGACCCTCAGGAGCCCCTGATCATCACGGGCCGTCGAGGTGTTTTCCTCGTGTGCCGGGGTGGTACCCACCGGTCCTGTTGCGGACAGCACACCACCAACTCCGGGAGGGAAACGGCTTGTCGGCCCGATTCGAGAGGTATCTGCTCCAGGACTTCCCGCTGATCCACCTGATCATCGGCGGATTCGGCAACACCACGTTCCTGGTGGGGAGTGTGTTCTTCCTGTTCCCCAGTCTGGAGCGGGTCGCTCTGTGGCTTTTTGTGGCCGGTTCGCTGGGCATGTTCGTGGGGACCGTGGGAGAGGTGTTCGTCCGGCACGCTCGCAGGAGCCGCGGTTCCCCCGGTTGAGCACGCCGGCCGGGGCAGGGGCGTGATCACCAGCTCCAACCGGATTGCCCCGTGTTGTGGCAACGCGCCCGAGACGTGCACGGTCCCCGCACGGCGGCTCGGACGAAGCAGCCGCCCTGTGCGCCGCACCGGACTGGCTCACCAGCGCGCAGTGCGATGAGGTGGCACAGGTCTACGTGCACCATCGACTCGAACTGACCCGCCGGATGCTCCGCACGACGGTCGCACGGGCCGAACAGCTCCGCGGCACGTGCGAAGCCCGGTATGCCTCGCTGCGGCGCGACCTGCTCAAGCCATGCCGCGGCTGCGGCGATGGCACTGCTCTGCGCCGTCCGGCCCGGCACGACCACGACCACGACGCCGCGCTGACCCGTCCGGGACACCGCCGCCCAATCCCGGACGCCAAAGTGCTCGGTTGAAAGACAGAAGATCCGCTCGGCCGGGTCAGGCCAGTCGCCGCCTGCGGTCGGTCGCGTAGGCGTGCAGGATCGTCATGGCGTCGTCCGTGTCCAGACGGAGGAACTCCCGGTTCAGAACCCTGGTGAAGTCTTCCAGGGCGCGGCCGAGGAGGGCGGCGCCGGTGCGGACCTCGACGCTGGCCGACATCTGCCCCTGGACGGCCAGGTCAGCGGCGTAGCCCGCCATCGCGGCCAGGGACGTGTCGTCCTCGGCATCGTGGAAGTAGTAGGCCTCGGCGTGCTGGTTGAGATCGACCCGGACCTGCGTCACGTCGGCGGCGAGGCTCGTCAGCAGGCTCGCCGTCATGGTGGGGCCGAACCGGTCGGCGGGGTGCCCGGCCCTCCGCAGTATCGCCAGACGCAGGGCGAGGGTCCTGCGGCGAGTGACCGCGGGATACACCTGGGAGATCCAGGAGACGACGGCCGTGAGCAGGGCGAAGCCGATGAGCGCTTCAAGAGGTGCGGCGATGCGCAGCCAGCCGTCGGCCGGAACGATGTCGCCGAACCCCAGGGTGGCCACCGTGACCGCGGACAGGTACAGCGCGTCGAGGAATCCGGTGCGTTCCGCCGGGTTCAGGTCGCTGGAATAGGAAAAGCCACCCGGCAGGTGCGGCCAGTAGATCAGCGCCCAGCCCAGGATCATCGTCATGGTCCAGAGGGCGGCCACCATGGCCAGCGCCAGCGGACCGGTCACCGAGACGACCCGGCCGCCGACGTCGATCCGGCGGGCCAACCGCCACAGCCCGGCTGTCACCCACCTGCTCGCCTCCCCCCGCCCGGTGGGGCGCCACAGGGTGTGGAACACGTCCCGCAGGACGGCCACGGCGAGTATCGCGCCGATCAGTGTGACGAGCCAGCCCACTGCCCCGCTCACCTGCGGCCCTCCGGACGCAGAACGCCGCGCACCGACACTCCTGCGGTGTGGCGCGCGGTGGCCAGTCCCGCGCTGATGAGTTTGCGTACGGCGACGACGGCGGCCGCGAGCAGGATGCCGTCCCAGGACAGGTCGCCGGCGAGGCGGACGAGACCGGCGGCGACCAGGAAGTCGAGCAGCACCGCCAGGGCGGAGCCGATGTCGCGCACCGTCCGGTAGGCCGCGACGGCCGACAGGAGCCCGAACGCGGTGATCAGCACAGCGGCGGCGTTCAGCCACTCGCTCACGTCTTCTTCCCTTCACCGTCGTGCCCGGCGTGAGACCGGGACGATTCGGCGTTCCGCAGCTCGGCGCGCTCCTGCGCGATCTCCCGGCCCAGGAAGTAGTTCAACGCGGTACGGATGGCCGCGATGGCGGCGAGCTGACCGATCTCGGCGAAGCTCGGCGCCACTGCCGTGCGCAGCACATCGCCCGCCAGCTGGAACTCGAGTCCGAGGACCAGGAAGCGTCCCAGTCGCAACCGGATCCGGTTGAACTCCTCGACTTGGCCACCGCCGCGCAGGCCCGAGGACACGAACCGCCAGAACGCCCAGACCGCTCCCACGAAGATGACCAGAGCACCGGCCGACTCGATCAGCCGCACGAGGAAGCCGATCGCCTCGCGCAGCGCGGACTCGGGCAACAACTCCAGCGACAAGGTCATGATCGATTGAGTACCCGCCCGTCCGCACTCGATACCGGTGGGTCCGGCACAGTGCAGCCGCCGTCTGTGGCGGCTGTGTCACGTGAGCCCGAAGACGGCCCGGCTTCCGCCGACGCACAGATCCCCGTCCTGCCGCGTGTCGACGCCGTGCGACGGCGGGTGTCCGGCCGTACCGGCCGGGCGGTTGCCGGAACCATGGCCGTGGCCTTGATGGCCGCGGCGGGCACGTTCCTTTTCCAGTCCGGCGCCAACTACCGGCAGCACGTGATCGACCTGGCGGTCGCGCACCGCGCCCCGGATGCCCCGGGCACAGTCGAGGAGGCCCGCGCCGAGGTCGCGGCGGTCATGGACAAGCGGGCCGCCGAGGACCTCCCGTACGTCTTCATCGGCCTGCCGACCACGATCAGCGGTCCCTACGACGACATGGTGCTGCCCTCTTGGGCCGAGAAGCCCGACTGGGAGCTGGAGCTGGCCGCGGTGATCTCCCACCCCGCCTACCGGGTCACCGTCGAGGAAGCCCTGGAGTACGTCGCGGGCTACACCATCGCCAACGACCTCACCGACCGCGCGACCGTCTTCCGCCGGGACATGCCCCCGATCGGCACCGACTGGTTGCGCAGCAAGAACGCCCCCGGTTTCACCCCGCTCGGCCCGTGGATCGTCCCGGCCGGCTCCATCGCCGACCCCTCCGACCTGCAGGTCACCCTCAAACTCAACGGCGAGACCATGCAGGACGAGTCCACCAACGACATGATCTTCGGCGTCGCACGGCTGGTCTCGTACATCTCCCAGACCGCCCGACTGCTCCCCGGCGACCTGGTCCTCACCGGCAGCCCGGCCGGCAACGGCATCCACTGGGGCCGGCTGCTGCGCGACGGTGACGTGATGGACGGCTCGGTCACCGGGCTCGGCGCCCAGCGCACCCGCTGTGTCGCGGAGGACGCACGATGACCGGCGCCCATATCGACCGTACGGATCCCGCGGCGGCGATCGCCGAGGCGGCGAAAGCGTACTCGAACTGGGGCCGCTGGGGCGAGGACGATGTACTCGGCACGCTCAACTTCCTCGACGAGGCCAAGCGCCGCGAGGGCGCAGCCCTGATCCGCGACGGCGTCAGCTTCTCCTTGTCCCAGGCCTTCGACATGGACGGCCCGCAGAAAGGCTGGCGGCGGCGTACGAACCCGGTGCACACGATGCTCGCCACCGGCACCGACGCCGCTCTGGGCGGCCAGGGCTTTCCGCACGGTTTCGGCGGCGCCGACGACGTGATCGCCATGCCCCTGCAGTGCTCCACCCGATGGGACGGCCTCGGGCACATCTTCGATCACGGCACGGCGTGGAACGGCCGCCCGGCGGAGAAGGTCGTCACCTCCGAAGGCGACCTGGTCACCGGCATCGAGCACATGGCACCGCACGTCGCCGGGCGGGGCGTCCTCCTCGACGTGGGCCTGGTCATCGGCCAGGACGGCGAACTGCCCGACGGCTTCGCCATCACCGAGGAGCATCTGACCGCAACCGCCGAGGCACACGGCGTGACCGTCTGTCGTGGCGACCTGGTCCTCGTGCGCACCGGGCGGCTGGCCCGCGCCCGTCACGAAGGCTGGGGCGACTACGCGGGCGGGCCGGCGCCGGGGCTGAGCTTCAGCACGGCCGGCTGGCTGCACCGGAGCGAGATCGCCGGGATCGCCACCGACACCTGGGGCTTCGAGGTGCGGCCCAACGAGTTCGACCACGCCTTCCAGCCGCTGCACCAGGTCGCCATCCCTCACATCGGTCTGCTCATCGGTGAGATGTGGGACCTCGACGCCCCCGCCGCACATTGCGCCGCCGACGGCCGGTACGCGTTCTGGCTCACCGCCGCGCCCCTGCCCATCACCGGGTCGTCGGCTCACCGGTGAATCCCATCGCCGTCAAGTAACGCCCTGGACCGCCGGGCGGGCCGCGCCCGGACGGCAACGCCACCCTCGCCCGCCCGGCCCGCAACACCCCCTCTGCCGCTCGAAGTCGCACGGCGCCATCTCAAGGAGAACCCATGAACGATCCCCGTCCCCGCAGCGTCCTCGTCATAGGCGGCGGCGCGTCCGGCAACGCCGTGACCGTGCTGCTGCGGCGGGCGGGCATCACCGTGGAACTGGTCGAGGCCGAACCCGACTGGAACGTGCTCGGCTCCGGCATCACCCTCCAGGGCAACGCGCTGCGCGTGCTGCGCGAAGTCGGCGTATGGGACGAGGTCCGGGAGAGCGGCTACGCCGTCCACGCCGTCGGTCTGGCCGCGCCCGACGGGACCGTGTTCCACGTCCAGCAGGACATCCGCACCGGTGGGGACGACCTGCCCCCGATCTTCGGCATGCAGCGGCCACGGCTGCAGGAGATTCTGTGTGAGGCCGTCCTCGAGAGCGGCGCGACGGTACCCCTCGGCACCACCGCCGAGGAACTGGTCCAGGACGCGTCCGGCGCCACCGCCCGGTTCAGCGACGGCACCGAGGGCCGCTACGACCTCGTCGTCGCCGCCGACGGCGTCGGCTCCCGCACGCGCGCGGTGATCGGCATCAGTGACAAACCCGAACCGACCGGCATGGCCATCTGGCGCGTCCCCGTGCCCCGCCCCGAGAGCGTGGAGCGCATGGGCCTGTCCTACGGCGGACCGTGCTACATCGCCGGCTACTGCCCCACCAGCGAGAACACCATCTACGCCTACCTCGTCGAGGCCAACCGCGACCGCGCCTCCATCGACCCGGCCTCGTGCGCGGACGAGATGCGGCGGCTCGCCGCGCCCTACGAAACGCAAGCCTGGACGTGCCGCGCGGCCCGCACGTCTCCCAGGTGCGACTGCTGCCGCCCCTCCAACCGCCGTCCGTACGCGACTTCGTCACGTTCGAGGAACACGTCGAGGGTGTACGACGCAGCATCGACGGAATCCCGGGAGCCCCGGACGCCTGGTACGACGCGCCCACTTTCTACTTCACCAACCCCTACGCGGTCATCGGCGCTCACGACGACGTCCCCGTGCCGCCCGGCAGCCAGGCACTGGACTTCGAACTCGAAGTAGCGGCCGTCATCGGCCGCGAGGGCCGCGACCTCACCCCCGAGCAGGCCCGCGACCACATCATCGGCTACACCCTCTACAACGACTGGTCCGCACGCGACCTCCAGTCCCGCGAGATGCAGGTCAGCCTCGGCCCCTGCAAGGGCAAGGACACCGCCACCACCCTCGGCCCCCACCTCGTCACCGCGGACGAGCTGGAGCCCTACCGCGACAGCGACGGATTCCTGCGCCTGGCGCTGACCGCCGAGATCAACGGCGAGGTCGTCGGCAAGGACCTGCTGTCCAACATGAGCTGGACCTTCGAGGAGATGACCTCCTACGCCTCCCGCGGCACCTGGGTACGCCCCGGCGACGTCCTCGGCTCCGGCAACGGCGGCTGCCTCGCCGAACTCTGTGGCGTACGCGGCCGCCAGGACCCGCCGCCGCTCAAGCCCGGCGACACCGTCACCCTCACCGTCGAGGGCATCGGCACCGTCTCCAACACCGTGGTACCCGGGGCCGAACCGGTGGCCCTCCCTCGCGCCCGTAGGCGCCCGCGAGCACGCCCGTGGACCGCGCACCGATCGCTCCCGATGACCTTCGGCTACGGCATCCACACCTGCCTCGGCGCCACTGGCCCGATTGGAGTCCCGCGTCGTCCTGGAACAGTTGCTGGAACGCTTCCCCGAACTGCGGCTCGCTCCCGGCTATCGCCGTGAGCCCGCTCCGGGCCTGGTGCCCGCCCCTCCTGGCGACGGTTCAGTCCAGCGGACGGACCGTCATCGGCAGCCCGCCCCGCATCCGCAGCGACATCATCGGCTCCGCATGGTCCGCCGCCCGGCTCGGCTCGACGTCGCGCTCTGATCTGAGTAGGGCGGCTCCCGAGGACGGTGCCGTGCTCATCGGCTACGACGCGCTCGGTAGGCCGGAAGACCGTCGCCCGCCACGAGGGCGTCGGCCGGGCCGGGGAGCAGTTCGGGGACCGGACAGCCGACGCTCACCACGCGATCAGCCGGCACGGTCATCGAGGGGGCGTGCTTGCCCGCAGGACGACGCTCGTGTCGATCGGTACGATCCGCGAGGAGTCATCGTCGGAGAGCGCGAGCTCCATCGCGAGGAGCCCGACCTGGTGCAGAGGAACGGTCACGGACGTCAGCTCCGGGACGACGTCCACCGCCGGGCCGATGTCGTCGAAACCGGCGACGGCGATGTCCCGGCCAGGGACAAGCCCGGCGTCGCGGAATGCGGTCATCACACCGATCGCCATGACGTCGCTCACCGCGAAGACGAGTTCCGTGCCGTCCAGTCCCTGCTGGACGAGCTCCCGGGCCGCCGCACAACCCCCTCGGCGGCTGAACTCGGCTTCCCTCACCAACCGTTCGTCGACGCCGATGCCGAACTCGCGCAGACCGTCCACGAAACCGCTGCACCGGTCACGGGACGTCCTGAGCGCGGATCCCGCGCGGACCAGCGCGAACCGCCGGTAGCCGAGCCCCACCAGCGCGCGGGCAAGCTGCCGCGCTCCACCGTAGTTGTCGATGCTGACGGTGTGGAACGGCAGGTCGTGCTGGCTGATCAGGACTACGCTGCCGCCCGCTTCCCGGTAGGCGTGGAGCTCCTCGACGAGTGGGTCGCGAGCATCGGCGCCGTCGACGCGGCTGCCGGCCATGATGATGACGCGGGGGCGTATGCCGCGCAGCGTCCCGACGATCTGGAGTTCGCGCTCCGGGGAGCGGTCCGCGACCGCCATGGTCACGATGAGTCCGGCCGCTTCGGCTGCCTGCGTCACACCTGCCGCGATAGAGGAGAAGTACGGGTCGTCGACACCACTGACGACCAGCGCGGCGATGTTCGTCGAACCCCGCGCGATCGCCTGGGCGGACAGGTGCGGTGCGTAGTCAAGTTCCGCGGCCGCGGTGAGCACACGGTCGACGTTCTCCTGCCGGACGTTGCGGACGCTGCCGTTGAGCACCCGCGACGCCGTCGCCTGTGAGACGCCCGCTGCCCGCGCCACATCATGCAGGGTCACCTGGTGCCCCTCGGATACGGCCTCCCCGCGACGCCTTACAGGCGCTGCCGCTCCCTCTTCCATGCCGCACATTGTGCACCGAGCCGCCCAGCGCCTGGAAGTCGCGGAATCACTACCGAGGGTCACTCCGGAGGCCGTGTGCTTACTGCGCCGCACATGCCTTGCGGAATCCAACCGGGCCGACGCGACCACCTTCGAGCCGGGCGACCGTATCCCGAGTCGGTCAGCGGCCCTTTCGTCCACACCTCGGCGACCTGGCCGGGGATATCCTCGGGTAGCGTCGGCGGCGGCTCGTTTTCGTGGTGCGGGAGGGACGGCACGATGCCCCATTCAGCGAGGCCGACCGTCACGCTGCGTGATGTGGCGGCTGCCGCCGGTGTGTCGGTCCCGACCGCGTCACGTGTGCTGGGCGGCAGTTCCCGGACAGTCGCGGAGGAATACCGGCAGCGGGTCCTCTCCGCCGCGGCCGCGTTGCGCTACACCGCGGACGCCTCGGCCCGGGCGATGCGGCGCGCGAACGACTCGATCGCGGTCGTCGGCGACGACCTCACGACCCCGTCGATGGGAATGGTCGCCGCGGCGATGGAACGGCGGGCACGCGACGCCGGGGCGTTCGTGACCGTCTCGTCGACCCACGGCACCGCCGAGCGGCAGCTCGAAACCGTCCGGGTGCAGCGTGCTCTGCGACCGCGTGCGCTCATTCTGACCTCGAGCCGCCTCGATACGAAGGTCCTCGGCGGGCGCCTGCTCGACGAGTTGCTCGGCTACGAACGCGAGGGTGGCCGGGTAGTGATCGTCGGCGACACCGACATGCCGTTCGACTCCATCAGCTTCGACAATCACGGCCCTGCGAAGGAATTGGCCACCTACGTCGCCGGGGCGGGGTTCCGGCACGTGACGATCCTGGCCGGCGCCCGCGGGCAAGGCAATGTCTCGGCCCGTACCGCGGGCTTCATCGCCGGTCTCCACCACGGCGGCATCGTGGAGCGGCACATCCGGATCTCGCACTGCGCGGTGAACCGCCAGGGGGGGTTCGACGCGGCGCGGCGGCTGGTCGCCGAGGGGCTGGAGCCGCCCCACGCGGTCCTCGCCGCCAACGACACCATCGCCATCGGCGCGATGTCCGCCTTCCGTACTGCCGGAGTGGCGGTGCCGGACGAGGTCGCGGTGACCGGTTTCGACGACATCGAGCTCGCGGTCGACGTGACACCGCGGCTGACGACCGTGTCGTTGCCGCTGGCGCAGGCAGGTGCCGAGGCGGTCCGCCTCGCGCTCGCGGACCGTACGAAAGCAGAGCACTTGATGATGCGCGGGCAGGTCGTGGTGCGCGACAGCACGACGACCCTCGTCGTCTGAACCGCCCCTGAGCCGATCACTCCCGCCGGCGCGCACAACGCCTTCGGGCCACCAGAACCTGCCACGTCAAGGTCACATGTTTGCCCGCTGACCGGCGCTTGACGCCTTCGATCACAGACGTACCCCCTATGCGGAATACGATTTCCCACGGAGAAGGGCGAGGTGAACTGCGTGGTCTGGGTGATGGACCAACGGTGCGGGCATGCTGTAGGCACCGGACCAGGGCTGGTTCGCCGTGTTCACCGCACCTGGCACCGGCCCTGGCAGAACCTGGCCCTGACCTTCCAGGACAGCACCATCACCGCCAAGATCAACGGGACCACCGTCGGTACGGTCACCGACACGAACAACGGCAGTAACGACCAGCGGCGGAAGCTGGTCAAGGTCTCGTGACCAGCTGAGGCTCCGACCGATCCCATGGGCGGGGCGCGCCCGAACCGCAGGTCTGCCCCGCCCATGCGCCGGGAGCCTTGAGCCGAAGAACCCCTGCATCACGTCGACACGTTCATCTGCTCGAAACCTTGACGCACTCGATCGCCGCTGGGCACACTGCGCGGAATACGTTTTCCCCCATGTCAGACCGGACACGCGCCCGTGTCCTCGGGCACCCGTCGGTGCGTCCCCCGCACGGCCCCCGACTGCCTGCGCCCCGAGCCGTCACGCGACCTCTCGACCGGACGCGTCACCGCAGGAGCCAGCACCTCACCACCACAGACGACAAGAAGAGGACCATGACCGGCAACCGAAGACTTGTGTCACGAGCGACAGCCGCCGCACTGTGCGCGCTGGCAGTCGTGCTCGCGTCGATCGTGCTCATTCCAGCGCAGCGGGCCTTCGCCGCGGGCACCACGTACTACGTGAGCGCGACCGGCAACGACAGCAACGCCGGAACCAGCACCAGCGCGCCCTGGCGCTCGCTGAGCAAGGTGAACTCGAAGACGTTCCAGCCAGGCGACACCATTCGCTTCGAGTCCGGTGACAGCTGGACCGGGCAGCTGTGGCCGAAGGGGTCCGGCACCGACGGCGCCCCGATCTCCATCAACAGCTACGGAACGGGCGCCAAGCCGAAGATCGCCGGCCAGGGCACCGTCGCCGACGCGGTGCGGCTGTTCAACCAGCAGTACTGGGAGATCCGCAACCTCGACGTGTCGAACGCGGTGCCCACCGGGACGACAGACGGTTCGAAACTCGGCGACTTCCGCGGTATCGGCGTGCACGGTGACAACGGCCAGACCCTGCACCACTTCGTGATCGACTCGGTCGACGTGCACGACGTCACCGGCGAGGTCAAATGGGTCGGCGGCAGCACCGCCGACAACAAGCCGGGCATCACCTTCGGGCAGGGCTGGGACCGTTCGAAGAACACCGGCGGCATCGCCTTCCTCACCGGCGTCCAGGACATCACCGCGCCCGGTGCCCCCACGATGCTCGACGGCATCACCGTGCAGAACTCCACCATCAAGAACACCTCATTCAACGGGATCGTCACGAAGCAGTACGCCGGTGACGCACCCGGTGCCGTCTACACCGGCTGGGGCAAGCGCGCCACGGCCAGCGACCCCGCTTGGAAGCCGTACACCAACGTCACGTTCCGCGGCAACTACATCACGCAGGCGAACACGCCCTTCGGCTGCAACGGCATCTACGTCACCGGCGTCCGAGGCGCACTCGTCGAAGGCAACGTGATCGACCGGGTCGGCGTCTCCGGCGTCGAGACCAACATGGCCGACAGCGTCACCGTCCAGCACAACGAGATCATGGGCACCCGCCTCTCGTCGGGCGGTGCCGACCAGAACGCCCTGGACCCCGACATCGGCACCACCAACCAGCTGTTCCAGTACAACTACCTCCACGACAACGGCGACGGCATCCTGCTGTGCGCGTGCAACTCCGCGGTCAAGTTCGGCAGCGTGGTGATCCGCTACAACGTCATCACCGGCAGCAAGCGGTGGAACATCCACATGTCGCAGCAGACCGGCTCGGTGGCGCACGTCTACAACAACACCTTCGCCAACACCGATTCGCAGACCATGGTGAGCGGCGGCGTCGGCGGCAAGGTAACGTTCACCAACAACCTGTTCGTCTCCGGAAACTCCGCACCCGAGTTCAGGCAACAGTCGAGCATCATCTACAACAACAACGGATACTCGTCCAACCTGACCACTCGGCCGGCGTCGGACGCGAACGCCGTGGTCGGCGCTCCGCAGTTCGTGAATGCCTCCGCCACGGGTCCGTACGGCGACGAGAACGGTCCGAGGCTCGGCACGGCGGCGAACTTCGCGCTCCAGTCAGGATCGGTGTTCGGCGACGCCGGCGCCACGGTCACCGGCAACGGCGGTCTCGACTACGCCGGGGCGACCGTGCCGATCGGGAACGGTCCGGAGATCGGTGCCTTCGAACGCGGCGCCCCCAACATCGCGTTCACGGACACCTTCGACGGACTGGCGACCGGCGCGCTCGCCAACGGGACCAACGGATGGCGGGTCATCTCGACCAACAACGACGTCTCCGTGGTGGGGACGCCGTCCGCCACCGACAAGAGTGTCCGGCTGACCCGCACCATCGAAGGCGGCGGCACCGACGGGACCAACCTCGCCCGGCTCTTCAGCACCCCTCTGCAGGGCGTGGTGACCATCGACACGCAGGTGATGCGCAACGACACGCAGGCCGGCTGGTTCGGGCTGCCCTACGTGTACAACGCCAGCGGTGCCCCAGCCGTCAGCGTCGCCTTCGCCCGCGGCCAGATCCACGCGTACAAGGGAACCACGGACACCGTGATCGGTACGTACACCAATGGCAAGTGGTACCGGGTCACGCTCACCGTGGACACCGTGAACCAGCGCTTCGACCTGGACATCGACGGCCGGCGCGTAGTGAGCGACGCCGCGTTCCGCACCTCGATGCCGGGGATCGCGAAGGTCGCGTGGTACTCGAACGGGGGCGAGCGCGGAGCGGTGCACGTGGATGACGTCCGGATCTCGCGCGGTACCGGATTCGGCCAGTGAAACAATGAGAAATCAGCTCTGCCGGGCCGAATACCGGCCCGGCAGAGCTGAAATTGCGGCCACGATCACCAGGGCGATATCTGTTCCAGTCTCGAGTTGACCACCGGTACATAGAAGGTGGTGATACCCGCCATATTCGGGTGCGTTCCGGATCCCTCCGCACCTGGCAATCCGTCGACCAGGTCATCGAAAGTGTACTGAGCCCGGTGGACGTCATCGCGCGTGTCGAACGGGGTGTCCCCGAAGACGTCGGCGATGGCGACATTCCCATTCCGGCAGACCCGCAAGGTTTCCTCGCGTAGTGCCACCTGGGTGTCCCAGTCCCTCGAACCGAGCTTGTGAGCGGACACGTACACGAGGTGGGCGGCAGGCCACCTGCGCTTCATCGTGCGCAGCGTCTTCTCGAGTGCGGCCGAGTAAGTCCCCACGTCATAGCGGCCGTTGAAGACCGACTCGGCGTCGTTGGTACCGCCGTCGAAGAGGATGAAGTCCGGCGCGGCTGCCGTGGCCTGCTCGACCTGCGCAAGGATCTGCCCGCCGGAAGCATGCCGGTCGGCGCCGATGGTCGCGCCGTTCCGGGCGAATTTCGAAAGGGCCATTCCAGTACGCTCGGCAACGATGTCCACAAAACTGCGCGGATACACGTGACCATACACGATACTGTCGCCGAAGGCGTAGACGCTCCTGCCCGCCAACCCCGTGCCCACATCAATCTCCTCATCACTCGACTCTTCAGCAGTCCGATTTTAATCAGGGCATTGACCCGTTGGTCCAGGAGCGCGTAAATTGCATTTGAGAAAGCGCTTACTATCACGAAAGCGGAGTGCTGACATCATGACCACAACGCATGCCGGCCTGCCCGGGGGCGTCGCCATCTCGCATCTGTCGGTGTACGACTGGCCTGCCGCCGACGGGGCGTGCGGTGGCACCCCTCACATGCACCTGGCCTGTTCGGAGGCCTACGTCGTCACCGGCGGACGTGGGGCCGTGCACACGCTGACCGCGTCCGGGTACGAGGTCACGCCGCTCCAGGCCGGTACGGTCGCCTGGTTCACGCCCGGCACCATCCACCGGCTGGTCAACGAGGGTGATCTGCGGATCACGGTACTGATGCAGAACAGCGGGCTGCCGGAGGCCGGGGACGCGGTCCTCACGCTGCCCCCGGAGTACCTGACCGATCCGGAGACGTACGCACGTGCCTGCGCCATCCCGGCCGACGCGCCCGAGGAGGAGCAGGAGCGGTTTGCCCGAGCCCGGCGGGACCTCGCCCTGAAGGGCTACCGGGAACTGCGCGCGGCCGAGGGACCGCAGGCCCTGGCCGCCTTCCACCGTGCCGCCGCCGCGCTCGTACGGCCGCGCATCGCCGAGTGGCGCGAGCGGTGGCGACAGGGGGCCGAGGCCTCCGCCGCAGCAACCGGGGCGCAGCTCGACTGGCTGGAGCAGGCAGAGGCCCCGCACCTCGCGGATGCTGCCGTGAGGGCCGAACAGCCCGTTGCCGGTGGGAAGTTCGGGATGTGCGGTCGGCTTGAGGTATACGAGAACTGATGACGATGTGCGCCTGAGACCGGGCGGCGTTCACGGCCGGTTCGGCCCGCATCTCCACGCCGGACCGGACGGGTGGTGCGGACAGAGCGGACGGACCTGGTCCGCCTGCCCCGCGCCCACTCCGGCAGCGGCGCCCCCTCGGTCACCGCTTGCGGCCGGCACGACCCGTCGCGGGCGGCTCGGCCGTCGACTCCCGCCAGATGATCCGGAAAAGGGAGCCCTCACTCGTCTCGGGCACGCTGTCCCTCAGACCCGCGATCAGCTTGGCCATGGCCGTGCTGCCGAGCTGTTCGAGCTCCACGTCGACGGTGGTCAGGGACGGGGTCATGAACTGCCCGACGCCCGCGTTGTCCCAGCCGGTCACGCTGAGGTCGCCCGGCACGTCCCAGCCGCGCTCCAGGGCGCCCCGGACGACGCCGGCGGCGACGAGGTCGTTGGCCGCGATCACCGCGGTCGGCCGCGCATGGCCCGGGAGCGACCGTATCGCCTCGATGCCGGACTCCCCCGACCAGTCCCCGTCGAAGACCCCGACGGACTCGACCCCGAGGCGTTCGACGGTGTCCAGATAGCTCTGCTTGCGCGCCCTCGCGGAAGCGAACTGCGCGTCGCCCGCCACATGAAGGAACCGGGAGTGACCGAGCGCCGCCAAGTGCTCGATCATCCGCACCACGGGCGTGGCGTCGGCCAACTGCCCGATGCCACGCATCTCGTCGTCGAAGTCGGCCGAGATCACCACGGTCGTCCTCTGGTGCAGTTTGCTCTCCACCGCGGGAAGCACGGGGGCGAGGGAGAGGATGCCCTCGAACTGTCCCGAATCTGCGAGCTCCAGCAGTCGTTCGCTCCTCGCACGTACGCCGCCCCCGGCGCTCACGACGTCCACGAAGAACCCTCCGGCCTGCGCCGTCGCGCTGGCCCCCGCCAGCATGCGAGACGGGTTGAAGGCCATGGCGGGCATGAGTATCGCCAGCCGGCCGGTCTTGCGCGTGCGCATCGACCGCGCCACCAGGTTGGGACGGTAATCCAGTTCACGGATCGCGCTCTCCACCCGCTCCACGGTCGCGGGCTTCAGTCCGCTGTTGAATCGCAGGTACCGCGACACCGTCTGGGGCGACACACCGGCGAGTCGCGCCACATCGGTGATCGTCGGCCGTCGTCGCGCCGTGTCAGCGCCGTCCATCCGCTTCTCCCACCCATCCGCCAACGTTCCGGAAATCAGAGAGTACACACTCTTGACGCAAAAAGTGAACGTTCACTATGGTCCTCGCAACCCGAAGAGTGAACGATCACTTTTTTGGTCGCACGGGGCCCGGGACGGGCCCGCACCAGTGTGTTTCGATGCCGCCGCTCAAGGGAGCAGTGCCGTGAGCTCCATCAACGAACTACGCCGGCTGCGCGGGTCCCAACGGGGCGCGCGCCAGCAGAACAAGGCGGCGTTCTTCTTCCTACTGCCATGGTTCATCGGGCTCTTCGGGATCACTCTCGGCCCGATGCTGGCCTCGCTGTACCTCAGCTTCACCAAGTACAACCTGCTGCAACCGCCGCAGTTCAGCGGACTGGACAACTGGACGCGCATGCTCTCCGACGAGCGCCTGCACAAGTCGCTCCAGGTGACGTTCAGCTATGTGCTGGTCTCCGTCCCGTTGCAACTGGCGATGGCTCTGGGGCTCGCCCTGCTGCTGGACAGGGGAGTGCGAGGCCTCGCCTTCTACCGCTCCGTCTTCTACCTGCCCTCACTGATCGGCGGCAGCGTGGCGATCGCGGTGCTGTGGCGCGCGATGTTCGGGACCAACGGCCTGGTCAACGAGGCCCTGGCCCTCGTCGGTGTCCAGGGGCAGGGCTGGATCTCGGAGCCGGGAACGGCGCTGTCGACCCTCGTCGTCCTGAACGTCTGGACCTTCGGCTCACCCATGGTGATCTTTCTCGCCGGGCTGCGGCAGATTCCGACCTCCCTCTACGAGGCGGCCTCCGTCGACGGCGCGAAGCACTGGCGCCAGTTCCGCAGCATCACCATTCCGCTGCTGACCCCCATCATCTTCTTCAACCTGGTGCTGCAGATCATCCACGCCTTCCAGACCTTCACCCAGGCCTTCGTGGTCTCCGGCGGTACCGGAGGGCCCGCCGACTCCACCCTCTTCTTCTCGCTGTACCTGTACCAGCGCGGGTTCGGCCACTTCGACATGGGTTACGCATCCGCGCTCGCGTGGGTCCTGCTCCTCATCGTCGCGGCCTTCACCGCCGTCAACTTCTGGGCCTCAAAGTACTGGGTGTTCTACGATGACTGACCGCACCGCAGCCGTACCTCGCTCGCTGCCCGCCCACCGCCCCCACGCGACGCGCCGGATCAGGCGTGCGGTGCGCGCCCCTCTCAAACACTGCCTGCTGGCTCTGTGTGCCCTGACGATGCTGTACCCCGTCCTGTGGATGGTGGCCAGTTCGCTGCGGCCCAACAACCAGATCTTCCGCAGCGCAGGAATCGCGGTGACGCACCCGCGCCTCGAGAACTACAGCAACGGCTGGAACGCCTTCTCCGAACCGTTCAGCCACTACATGATCAACTCGGCGATCGTGGTGACCGGTGCGATCCTCGGCAATCTCCTCGCCTGCTCCCTGGCCGCGTACGCGTTCGCCAGGCTGGAATTCCGGGCGAAGCGCATCTGGTTCGCCATCATGCTGGTCACCATCATGCTGCCGATCCACGTGATCATCGTGCCGCAGTACGTCTTGTTCTCGGAGCTCGGCTGGGTCAACACATTCCTGCCTCTGATCGTGCCGAAGTTCCTGGCGACCGACGCCTTCTTCATCTTCCTGATGGTGCAGTTCATCCGCGGCATCCCGCGCGAGATCGATGAGGCCGCACGGCTCGACGGCGCCGGGCACGCGCGGATCTTCTTCTCCCTCATCCTGCCGCTGATGGTCCCGGCCCTGGCGACCACGGCGATCTTCACCTTCATCTGGACCTGGAACGACTTCTACACCCAGCTCATCTACCTGACCGACCCGGACATGTACACCACGCCTCTCGCGCTGCGGACCTTCGTCGACCAGCAGACCGCGACGGACTGGGGCTCGGTGTTCGCCATGAGCGTCGTGTCGCTCGTACCCGTCTTCCTCATCTTCCTCGCAGGACAGCGCTTCCTTCTGCGTGGCATCGCGACCACCGGCGGCAAGTAACCGCGGGGGCTACTGCCGGACATGCGGAGGCGACCGGGCCATGGCCGCTCGGGAGCACCGCGGACATCAACCCGACCCACCCATCAGAATCAGGACAAGCCCATGAACCCCAGCCCCTTCAGACGCGTCGCGGTCGGAGCGATCGCCTCACTCTCGCTCGTACTGACCGCCTGCTCCGGCGGCAACGCCGAATCCGCTTCCGACCTCAGCGACAAGCCGGTCACCATCCGCGCCACCTGGTGGGGAGCGGACGCCCGCGCCCAGCTCACCGACGAGGTCATCAAGGCGTTCGAGAAGAAGTACCCCAACATCACGGTCAAGGGCCAGTACAAGGACTGGAACGGCTACTGGGACGCTCTCGCCACGACGACCGCGGCCAAGGACTCTCCCGACGTCGTCCAGATGGACGAGTTGTACCTCGCGTCGTACGCCGACCGCGGAGCGCTGTACGACCTCGGCAAGGCCAAGAAGCTCCTCAGCACGTCACAGTTCGACGACCAGGCCCTGGCCACCGGGCAGGTCGACGGGGCACAGTACGCGCTTCCCGTCGGCGTCGGCGTCATGTCCATCCTCGTGAACACGGACCTGTTCAAGAAGTACGGCGTGAAGGTTCCCGACGACACGACATGGACGTGGGACGACTACGCCAAGATCGGGAAGGAACTGACCGACAAGAGTGGCGGCAAGATCCATGGTGCCGCCGGCGCGCCCGGCTTCTCCGCCGGCGACGTCAAGTACTGGGCCCGTCAGCACGGTGAAAACCTCTTCGACAAGGACGGCAACGTCTCGTTGAAGCCCGACACGCTCGCCGGGATGTGGAAGTACGGTCTGGACCTGACCTCCTCGGGAGCCAGCGTCAAGGCCTCGACGATGGTCGAGGACATGACCGCGGGTGTCACCGCCGGCAGCTTCGCCACCGGCAAGGCGGCCATGATGGGGGCGTACAACACCCAGATCACCGCGATCCAGCAGGCCACGGGCGCCCATGTGAAGCTGCTGCAGATGCCCCGTGTCGGCAGCACCAAGGCCAACTTCTTCAAGCCCTCCATGTACTGGGCGGTCTCCAGCCAGAGCAAGCACCCGGCCGAGGCAGCTGCGTTCATCAACTTCATGCTCAACGACCAGAAGGCCGCCGACATCCTCAAGACGGAGCGCGGAATCCCCGCCAACAAGGAGATGCTGAAGCACCTCCAGCCGGGCCTGGCCGGGACCGACAAGGCGGCAGCCGACTACATGAAGGCCGTGACCCCGGGGGAGTCACCGGTCGTGACCCCCAACGGCGGAAGCGGCATCGAACCGCAGCTGCAGCGCTACAGCCAGGAGGTCTACTTCAAGAAGACCTCGCCCGAAGCCGCCGCTAAGGCCTTCGTCAAGGAGCTCCAGGGCGAGATCGACGCGGCCAAGTGACCTCCTTCCCGGGGGCCGGCGCCGCTGCCCACGGCCCCCGGGAGGCCCCGCGAGAAGTGGGGCAGGAACCAAGAGAGAGAAAACACCCATGCCAAGCCCCCGGCCGCCGTACCGCGTGGCCATCATCGGCACCGGCGGTATCGCCCACGCTCATGCCGAAGCCCTCAGCGAACTCTCCGAACGCGCCCGGCTGGTCGCCGTCGCCGACGTCGACCCCACCCGTGTCGCCGAGTTCGCCGACCGATTCTCCGTGCCGCACCTCTTCAACGACACGCAGGCTCTGCTGGAGAGCGAAGACCTCGATCTCGTACACATCTGTACGCCCCCGCAGACCCACGCACCCCTGGCGTCCATGGTGATGCGGGCCGGCGTCACCGCGCTGGTGGAGAAACCGACGGCGCTGAGCCTGCGCGAGATGGACCGGCTGGCCACAGTGCAGGAACAGACCGGCTCCAAGGTCCTGACCGTCTTCCAGCACCGCTACGGCGCGGCGGCCGTACGCCTGCGAGAGCTGGCCCGGTCCGGCGCGCTGGGCCGGCCGCTGGTCGCCACCTGCGAGACCCTCTGGTACCGGCCCGACGCGTACTTCGAGGTGCCGTGGCGGGGGCGCTGGGACGTCGAGGGAGGCGGCCCGACCATGGGACACGGCATCCATCAGTTCGACCTGATGCTGTCGGTTCTCGGCCCCTGGTCGCAGATCACCGCACTCGCCGACCGCCAGACCCGGCCCACGGACACCGAGGACGTCTCGATCGCCGCCGTCCGGTTCGACAACGGAGCCCTCGCCACGGTGGTCAACTCCCTGCTGTCCCCCCGGGAGACCTCGCGCCTGCGCTTCGACTTCGAGTACGCCACGGTAGAACTCGAGCACCTCTACGGCTACCGCGAGGAACACTGGCGGTTCACGCCGGCCTCCGGCCACGAGGAGCTCTCGGACCTCTGGGCCAGTGGTGACGAGCCGGACATCACGAGTGGTCACCGGCTCCAGATCGAGGCCGTGTTCGATGCCTGGGAGGCCGGTGAGGAACCCGGTGTCTGCCTGCCGGACGCGCGTCGCACGCTGGAGTTCGCGGCGGCGACGTACGCCTCGGCCTTCCGCGGTGTCCGCGTCGCCGCGGGCGAACTGACCGACGACGACCCGTTCGCGGAAAGCATGGACGGTGGCGCAGTGCCGTGGGAGCCGGTCAAGGAGGCCCTCGCATGAACGCTCTTGAGATCCGCCACGACCTCGGCACCTCGGTCACGGTACGCGACGGCGGCACCGAGTTGTTCCGCTACGTGTACCAGCCTGACACCGTCCAGCTGGAATCCCCCAAGCCCTACATCCATCCCCTGCGCACCCGGGCCGGCAAGGTCGTCAGCCTGTTCCGTCCCCACGACCACGTCTGGCACAAGGGCATCGCGTGGTCCCTGCCCCACGTCGGCGAGGAGAACTTCTGGGGCGGTCCCACGTACATCCACGGACGCTTCTACGTCCAGCTGGAGAACAACGGAACCCAGGCCCACCGCCGAGTTGTCGACCTGGACAGGACCGACGGAGCGGCGACGTTCACTCACGACCTGGACTGGACCACCCAGGCCGGCGCGCTCTTCTTCACCGAACGCAGGACGCTGCGAGCGAGCGTGATCTCCCCCCACGCTTGGGCGTTGACGTTCGAGACGCGGATGACGAATGTCTCCGGAACGGACGTCGCCATGGGATCGCCGACCACCAAGGGACGGGAGAACGCCGGCTACGGCGGCCTGTTCTGGCGTGGCCCGCGGTCATTCACCGGCGGGCGGTTCGTGACCGAGGAAGGCATGGGTGGTGACGAGGTTCGTGGGCGGCGCATGGAGTGGATGGGCTTCGCGGGCCGCCACGACGAGACAGACGCGCAGTCGCTCGTACTCATGCTCGACGACACGGCCAACCCGAGTCACCCGCCGCAATGGTTCGCCCGGACCGAGGAGTTCGCCTGCCTCAACCCGGCACCGTTCTTCAGCGAGGAGCTGACCGTCGAGGACGGCGCGACCGTGCGGTTCCGCTACGGTGTCGGGATCGCCGATGCCGACGCGACCGCGGCTCCCGCACTCGCCGATGCGGTACGCCGGGTGCTCACACCGTCGGATACGCCGTCCGCACGTGCCGCGGAATCGTCTTCGGGGAGCTTCGCGACGGAGTGATCCGACCCTGCTCGCTGTGCAAGCCCCAGGCGTGCACTCCCCGCTCACCAGGGGGTGCACGCCTTCCTGGCCACGCGGTGATCGGTGGGCCGGGGCTGGTCAGCGCGGTCATGGCGCCGACGCTGGCCCTCGCCTTCGCCGGTTTCGCCGTCGCCGGGGTCGATCCGGCGTAGGCGTCCCCCGTCGTCATGGAGTTGAGCGGCACGGCTGGGTCACGGGCCGACGGGGCCGCGTCGGGCGCGAGGTCGCGATCGCGACGTCCATTGCCTGCCCAGGCCGCCTCCACTTCGTCATAGTGACGAGTCGACACGAAGAGCGACGGACTGTTCGCTGCACATCGCCCTCCAGGTACACCGGTGTCACACACCTGGGCACTGCCGGGGCGCCTTCGCCTGCGCGCGGAGATCCCGCCTGGTGGAGCAATCGCGGCGGAGCTACACCCGGCGATTTCACAACCGCTACAGTGATGCCGACCCTGTCCACCGCGCCGGAGCCCACCTTGCCGAACCTGTCCCACCTCGAGGAGATCTTCTCCGACGAGGGTGACGGCGCCGTCGGCCCCGTGCGATCGCCCGGCTGGCAAAGCAACGTCTCGCCGCAGGGACTCACAGTGACATTGATCGCCGACTACACGTTCCCCGTCCGGGCGTGGTTGCCGTCGGCGGCGATCGTGGCGTTGCTCGGCGAGTTCCACGTGACCGCGGGCGCCGCCCGTACGACGATCAGCAGGCTGATGCGCCGCGGGGTGCTGGAGAGCAGCCGGCAAGGACGGTACAGCTCCTACCGGCTGACGTCGCAGGCCGCCGTCGACCTGTGGAGCGGCGCCAGCTCGATCGCCACCTTCACCACCCAACCCGACTCGTGGGACGGTCGGTGGACACTGATCGCCTTCTCCGTCCCCGAACAGGAGAGCACGCGGCGGCGCGCACTGCGCGCCGCGCTGCGCTGGCGCGGATTCGCGCCGCTGTACGACGCGCTCTGGGTGTCGCCGCACCCCCTGACCCCCAAGGGGCGGATCGAGGTGGCCGACCTGGCGCGGGGAGCGGTGACCGTGTTCCGCGCGCGGCAGGAGGAACTGGACACAGAGGTCGACCGCAACCCGGTCCAGGCGTGGGACCTGCCCGGCATCGCCGAGCACTACCGGGCTTTCGTCGATCGTTGGAGCGGCTTGCTTGCGCACATCAGCGCCGACCGCGTCAGCGGTGCGGACGCGGTGCGTGCACGGACCGAGGTCATGCACGCCTACCGGCACTTCCCCATTCTGGACCCGCTGCTCCCCATCGGGCTGCTGCCGCCCGGCTGGCCCCGGTCGCGGGCGCGGGCAGTCTGCGTCGCGGTGTACGACGGTCTGCTCCAGCCGGCCCAGGACCACGTCCGCTCCGTGGTGACCCGATGCGCGCAGGGACCGCACCCCGACATCAGGGCCCACACGATCGCCGGCATGAGTGCGGGGATCGGCCACGGCTGACTGCGGGCCGCCGCGAGTGTGATCGGGCGGGCCTCAAAGACGTCACACCGTGCCTCCTGAGCCTGCGATCTGTCGAATGCGCGTCGAAGACAACAGAGTTGAGCGCCAATGATTGACAGATCGGCACCCGGTCGGGAATGTACCTGTTGCAAGGCATGTGGGAACGCTCCCAGAGGTGCAGCACACGGCGAGTGGAAGGAGAGGCACCCCTGCGCCGTTTCCGCAGAATCGACACCTCCCCGTCAGACAGGCGGGCGGGTGGGCGCGGAGGGCTGCTCCCTCAACCAGCCACGGTTCGGCCGGTGTTCAGCGGCTCGCCGCGTCTGTGTCGGCAAGTCCACACCACGCCGATGACCACCACGGGCAGGCCGGAACGGCCTGCACCGTGCGCGATTCGCCGACCTGACCACCCCACGACCACTCCCCCACCACCTAGGTCAGCCTCACCGCCGCGGCATCACCGACGCCTCTTCCCGGCACCTGGCCGAGCAGCGCTCCGCACCCCCCACACCAGGAGTCTTCATGACCATGCAACGGCGTAGTTTCCTGACCCTGAGCGCAGCCGGAGCCGCGAGCGTCCGCATGTCCCTGCTCAGCACGAGCCACGCAGGTGCCACCGCGAGCGCCGGCGCCCCGACCCAGCGGTTCGCGGTCGGCGTACGTCAGTACGCCTGGAGCCGCGGCAGCCGACGGTGGACCACCTACGTCCACTACCCCGCCACCGGCACTCCCGGTGGCTCCCCGGTCACCAGCGCCCCCGTCGCCCAGGGCGTCTTCCCGGCCTGCGAGTTCATGCACGGCTTCAGCAGCAGCCCGCAGAAGTCCCTGGCGATCAGCCGCCCCGGGCCCCGTGGCCGGTGCAGCCACCTCCAACACGCCACCTGGGAATCCACCCTGAGTTGAGGAGCAACCACGCACGGCCCGAGTTCGCGCGGTGGCCGCCCACGGACGCGCGTGAGGTCAGCCGCTGCGCAATCGACTGTGCTCGTCCAGGCCGGCGTGGACGCCACCGACCGAACAGCCGGCGGCTCCGGCCCTCCCACTCGTAGAGATGGATCCACTTGAGGGTCCGACGCCCTCAAGGACACAAGAGAGGAAAGCTCATGGCGTCACTAGCAGGGAAGATCAGAGTCATTTTCCTTGCCGTCCTGTTGGCGGTTGCCGCATCGGTGTACGGCACGGCGCCGCAGGCATCGGCCGATACCGCGGCACAGTCGAGCGCCTCACAGATCGTGGCCGACATGGGCGCGGGATGGAATCTGGGGAACCAACTCGAAGCCACCACCAACGGATACCCCAGCGAAACAGCGTGGGGCCAGCCGAAGGTGACGCAGGCCCTCATCGACAAAGTGAGGGCGGCCGGGTTCAAGACGATCAGGATCCCTGTCTCCTACCTCGGATACATAGGGCCCGGCCCGAATTACACGATCAACGCCTCCTGGCTGAACAGAGTCCAAGAAGTCGTCAACTATGCCTACAACAGGGGTCTGCATGTGCTGATCAACATGCACGGCGACGGGTACAAGACTGTCAACGGCTCCTGGCTGATCTGCGATTCACCTTCCCAGGCGACGATCAAGGCCAAGTACGAGAAAGCCTGGCAGCAGATCGCGAACAGGTTCAAGAACTACGACCAGCGCCTGATCCTGGAGTCCATGAACGAGGAGTTCGACGGGCAGTACGGCCGCCCGACCCAACCGTGCTACTCGAACATCAACAGCTACAACCAGATCTTCGTGGACACCGTGCGGAAAACGGGCGGAAACAACAGTTCGAGGTGGCTGCTCGTGGCCGGCTGGAACACGAACATCGATTACACCGCGGGGAACTACGGCTTCGCGCTTCCGTCCGACCAGTACCGCTCCCCCTCCATTCCCGCGAATGAGCGTCGGATCATGATCTCCGTTCATCACTACAGCCCCTGGGACTTCGCCGGAGAGGAAAGCGGCACCATCACGCAATGGGGTCGAGCAGCGACCAACCCGTCGAGGACGTCGACCTGGGGACAAGAGGACTATCTCGATGCGCAGCTCAAGATGATGCGCGATGTGTTCGTCACGAAGGGGTATCCGGTAGTGGTGGGCGAGTACGGTGCCATCGACAAGTCATCGTTCGATTCGTCGAACAACAGGTATCGCGCGGACTTCGCACGGGCCGTCGTGGCCACGGCCAAGAAATACGGCGCGGCCACCGTCTACTGGGACAACGGCACAACCGGTCGGTACGGGTTCGGGCTGTTCGACCGGCGCTCCCTCACGGTCACCCAGCAGGGCATCATCAACGCCATCATGACCGGCGCCAGCGGCAGTGCTGCCGGCTCCGGCCTTCCGTCCGGCACGTAGCAGGACCCGAATCTCGGCGACGGGTACGTACCTCTGCATACCACCTCCTCGACAGGCTCGGCGGGCCCGCCTTCGCCGTCAGCCGGCGCCTGGACATCCGGCGCCTGCTCGATGCCGTTCACCACCGCGCGCACCGTGTAACCGGCCGAGTCCGGGGCGCCGGCGTCCGAGTAGTTCGTCGAGGTGGTCAAAGGCGAGGAAGGGGAGACGCGTTCATTGATGGCCCGTCAAGCATTCTGTTGGCTCTTTCTGTTCGAGTGTGTGCGGGTACGAGCCAACGAGAGGTCCCGTGCGTGGCCCCGTCCTCAGCGCCGCACTCCTCCTGAAAGGGCACTTGAACTGGGCTTGTCCCCTGCCGTATCAGACAGCTCACGGCCGAGGCACCGCGAACCCCTGACCCACAGGATCGCACTGCTTCTTCCGTGGATGCCTGAGCAATGGTTGACAGCTTGGCGCCCGATCGAGAGGCTGCGCGATGTACCTCAAGTTCGTCGTGATGTGATTGCGCACTTCCGTCGCAACAGCTCTGTGATCGCTCACAGTCACGATCTGGAGGAGCGCCCTGGCACGCCAAGGCCGCCCCCTTCGACACGTGCATGTCCCCGTTCACCGGCTACACCATGGGCGCTTGGGACTTCTCCAGCAAGCGGCCCACCGTGATCATGAACGGCTTCATCCAGGCCTGAGCAACGGGCCATGGACCTCAACCCGGGCAACTCTGCGGTCAAGAACTGGGATTGGTGATTGTAATGGGCATGACACTACGTCTGGAAGGGCACGGGGTCAGGCTGGGAGCAGTGGGTCTGCTGACCCTTGCGACGCTGGTCGGCACCGGTGCGGCGCATGCCGATGCCGCCACGCGGGCACTGCCGGCCGGTTGTTCCGGCACTGCGCCGATCAAGTGTCACTACGCGGTCTCACCCGGCAACTACGACGTGACGGTCTCCCTCGGTGGTGCCTCTGCCGCCGCGACCGACCTGTGGGTGGAGGCCCGGCGCATGATGCTTCCGGCGACGAAGACGGCTGCCGGTGCCGCCGCCACGTACTCGTTCACAGTCAACGTGCGGCAGCCGGAGGGGCAGCCGACCGGCCAGGGCGGCACCGGAAACCCTGGTCTTGACATCCGGTTCGCGGGGACCAACCCGCAGGTGTCGGCCGTCTCCGTGAAACCGGCGACCCAGCCGCTGGTCGCCTACCTGGCCGGTGACTCGACCGTGTGCGACCAGCCCGTGGCCCCGTACACGGGATGGGGCCAGATGATCACGCCGACGGTGGGTCCCGGAGCGTCCGTCGCCAACTACGCGGACTCGGGGGAGAGTTCGGGCAGCTTCCTGAGGAACTCGGCGCTCTTCCCGGCACTGCTGTCGAAGGTCAAGGCGAACGACGCGGTCATCATCCAGTTCGGCCACAACGACAAGCAGACCAGCGCGTCGGCCTTCCGCAGCAACCTCACCTCCATGATCACGCAGGTCCGCGCGAAGGGCGGCGTCCCGGTTCTGGTGACCCCGCCGGTCCGCCGGCAGTTCAACGGCAGTCGGCTCACGCCCACAGCGCTGCACGTCAACGGCCTTGGAGTGAACCTGCCCGCCGAGATGCGCCAGGTCGGCACTGTGCAGAACGTGCCAGTGATCGATCTGACCACCAAGAGCAAGACGCTGGTCGAGTCCCTCGGCCCGTCCGCCTCCGCACAGCTCTTCCTGCGCTCATCCGTCGACGGTGTCACGGACAACACCCACTTCTCGCAGTACGGCGCGAGCCAGATGGGCGAGCTGGTGCTCCAGAGCATCCGCGAGCAGCGCCTGCCTCTGGCCGCGTACCTGCGCTGACCGACGCCCGGCGCCAGTCCCAAGGAGGGACTCGTTGAGGAACTTACGGATTCTCATCACGACCGCGCTCGTGATCGCCTTGTCGAGCCTCGGTGTCAGCGCCGCATCCGCGGCGGACCGCGTCGCCACGAACTGCACCAGTGCCTCCCGCGCCCAGGTCCCGGCCGCACGGGCGATCGCCGCGCCGGTCACCGTGTGGCTGGCCGGCGACTCCACCATGGCCAACCCGAGTTCCGGCCGTTGTCCGGTCGGCTGGGGCAGCCGGTTCGACGCCCTGTTCAACAGCGACGTGACGGTCAGGAACCAGGCGGTGGGAGGCCGCAGCATCCAGACCTGGCTGTACGAGGGGAACGTGAGCAGCACCAAGGGCTCGGACGGTGAGTGCCGCCTCACGTCCACCACGTACTCGTCCCGCTGGCAGGCGATGCTGAACTCGAGCACCGGAATGAAGGCCGGTGACTACCTGTTCATCCAGTTCGGCATCAACGACTCCTCCTCGACCTGCCCCCGGCACGTCGGCCCGGCCCGGTACCGGCAGTTGATGACCATGATGGCCCAGGCCGCCCTGGCCCGGGGCGCTCACCCGGTGCTGCTCACCCCGGTGGCTGCCATCACCTGCTCCGGCGGCACAGCGACCAAGAACCGCGGCTTCGTCAATGAGACCTTCGCCGCCGGATCCGCCACCAGGGCCCCCGTCATCGACCTGCAGACGCTCAGTGTCTCGCTCTACAACAGCCTCCGCTTCTGCCCGAACAACGGCGACTACGGAGGCAGCGGTCCCCTGGGCACCTTCTTCTGCAACGACCACACCCACTTCGACACCTACGGCGCCCAGCGGGTCGCAGGGCTCGTCGCCGGTGACGTGCGCCGCCAGAACCTCCCGCTCGCCGCGTATCTCACGTAGCACGCGGCGATGGCGCGCGAACCGAGGCCTGTCGGTTCGCGGGTGGCCTCCATGACAGCGGGACAGCAGACCTAGGACGCAGTCGTCCCTACCGACCTGTGCATCCCCTCGTCGAGCGGCTGGGCCAAGCGCGAGCTCACCGGCATAGGGCTGCCCGGCGGGGCCGCCACCGTCACCGTGCGGGCGTCGGGTTCGGGCGGCGTCACCGTCGACCAGCTCTCACTCGTCAAGACCTCTGCCGGCACACCAGTGCCTTCGGGGCGTTACGAGGCAGAGACCGCTCCGGCACAGTGCCGGGGCACGATCGACTCGAATCGAGCCGGCTATTTCCGGCACCGGGTTCTGCAACGGCGACAGCGCTGTGGGGGCCTTCGCGGAGTTCACCGTGAACTCCGAGACTCCCCGCACGGCGACGCTGGGGATCCGGTTCGCCCATGGCGCCACCACCGGTGCCAGGCCCGCGAACCTTGTCGTCAACGGAGCCACGGCAGGGGCGCTTTCGTTCGAGTCCACCGGTGCGTGGACGACGTGGACGACCAAGACCGTGACGGTCCCGTTGAACGCCGGCAGCAACACCATCCGGCTGGATCCGACCACGGCAGCCGGACTGCCCAACGTCGACCACCTCGATGTCGGCTGACTGACACCCCCGTGCTCTGCCGGTCTCTGCGACCGGCAGAGCGTACGGAACAGCCCATGCCGCCCGTACGTGACATCGTCAGGAGAAGGACATGAGCAGAACGCGTCTGCCCCGCGCCATCGCGGTCACGACGACGTTGGCCGCCATGGTGTCCGCGAATTTACTCATGGTGCCCGAGTCGGCCCACGCAACCTTCGGAACCGCGGACATCAAGCCGATCGAGAGCAATATCGCTGCCAAGCCCTGGGCCTCGGCAACGGCCGGCAACGGCTCGCCGACCGCCGGGCTGGCCATCGACGGCGACCCGACGACGTCCTGGCAACCCGGTCGTGCCGGCGCCCGGCAGTGGCTCACCGTCGACCTCGGTGGAACGTACGACAACCTGCGCAAGGTCAAGGTGCTCTTCCCGGATCGTGGCGTAGCGCATCAGTACGTCGTCGAGGCTTCATCCGACGGCCGCCGGTGGAAGACCATCGCCGACCGGTCCCGTGACCGAGCCGTGGTGCGCGGGGAAGTGCACCTGTTCACCCGTCCGGCAACGCGCTTCGTCCGGCTGACCTTCGCAGGTGGGCCGGGCCGGGCCCGGGCAGGTGTCAGCGAGCTCCAGATCTTCAACTACCTGCGCGACGACCTCACCCTCGGTGCCGATCTGTCCTGGGTGGACGACGTCCAGGACCGGCAGTACTGGGTCGATCCCCTGGCCGAGGATCGCGGCGCCGGCCCACACCTGCTCGACGTGGCCAAGGACCGTGGCATGCAGTACGCCCGGCTGCGGATCTTCAACGAGCCGCGCAGCGAGAGCACCGGTCAACGGACACCGGTACCGCGCCAGGGCCCGGAGCGCTCGCTGGCCTCAGCCAAGTGGATCAAGCAGCGGGACATGGGCCTGGGCATCGACTTCCACTACGCGGACTCATGGGCGGACCCGAGCAAGCAGCCGAAACCACGCGCCTGGGCCGAGCTGGAGTTCGCGGACCTGTCCCGTGCCGTGTACGACTTCACCGCCGACTATCTGAAGCGGTTGATCCGGCAGGGCACCACGCCGGAGAAGGTGGCCGTCGGCAACGAGATCATCAATGGCTTCATGTACGGCAGCGAGGCGGCCCACATCGGCACGACGAATCCTCCGTATTTCGTCGACCAGGCCGATGTCTACCAGTCCCAGCCCGGCGGTGGCCTGCTGTGGAAGTACTGGCGGTCGACCGACCCGGTGGAGCGGCAGCTCTACGACCAGTCATGGGACCGGTTCACCACCCTGGCCGCGGCCGGGATCAAGGCCGTCCGCGACGCGTCACCGAAATCCAAGGTCGAGATCCACGTGATCGTCGGCAAGGACCGGCTCGCCAAAACCATGGAGTTCTGGCACCAGTTCCTCACCCGGGTGAAGGCAAAAGGCCAGAACCCCGATGTGCTGGCCATCTCGTACTACCCGGAATGGCACGGTACGCCCGAGGCGCTGGATCTCAACCTCAACACCATCGCCACCACCTACCCCGGCTACGAGATCGACATCGCAGAAACCGCCTACCCCGCGTCGGGCGGCGAAGGCTCGCCGTTGCCCAACTCGCCGTACCCACGCACCATTCAGGGGCAGGCGGACGCGATCCGGAGGGTGTTCCAGGCCGCCAACGACGTGGTCGACAACCGAGGTTCAGGGGTCCTGGTGTGGGAGCCGGCCGGCTACCAGCCCATGTTCCGGGCCGTGCCCCAACTGACGAACACGTGGGAGCCGCACGCGTCCATCAACGTCTTCAACGCCAGCCGCGCCAAGCACATCCTCCAGGACACCGTCCACACCGCCACCGTGGCGGGAGCCGCCCCGAAGCTGCCCTCCTCCATCCACCTGCTCACCACCGCCAACAACACGATCACCCGTGTCCCCGTCCGCTGGCAGCCGTTGCCGCCTGGCGCGACCGACAGGCCGGGTGAGGTGACCGTCACCGGGACGACCGGCACAGGACCGGTCACGGCGGTCATCGACGTCATGCCCCGCCACGGTGAACACGACGTGACCACCTCATAGCCTGCTTCACCGACGTCGTACCGCCCAGACCACGACGGCACCGGCGACACCAGCACTGCTTCACAGCAGTGCTCCGCTCACTCGGTGGCCGACAGCGACAACTGCGGCAGCGCCTGGGGAAAACCAGGCCGTGTTCGACCGGAACGGCCACACTCTCCCCGACCATCCGGTGCGTCCGACCAACCGCACGCCACTCCTGCCGCCCGTCGCGAAGGGCAGGAGCACCCACACCCCTGTTGCGCCGTGCGCCCCGCCGACCTGTCGTCCTCTGTCGCCGGCGGGACGCACCCGGCAACGGGACCAGCCGAACGCAAAAACCCCCACCCATCCCCGCCCTCAGGGAGTCACCATGACCTTGCGACGACGGACATTCCTCAGCATGAGCGCGGCCGGAGCGACGGGCGTGGGCCTGTCCCTGCTCGGCGCGGGGCAGGCACCGGCCGCGGCCGGGCCACTGGACACGGCGCCGACCACGCCGTTCGCGGTCGGCGTGCGCCGGTACAACTGGACCCGCGGCAACCGCCCGTGCACCACCTACGTCTACTACCCCGCCACCGGCACCCCGGGCGGCAACCCGGTGACGAACGCCCCGGTCGCAGGCGGTGTCTTCCCCGTCTACAACATGACCCACGGCTACGGAAGCAGCCCGCAGAACTCCCTGTTCATCATCCGGGCCCTGGCCTCCGCGGGCTTCATCGTCCCGCCCCGCACTTCAACCACAACTTCACCGACGTCAACAACGGCAACACCTCGAAGGACGTCTCGCAGATCCTCACCAACACCCTCGCGCTCAACGCGAGCGGACCGCTGGCCGGGCACATCAACACCGGCATCGGCGTCGGCGTCGCGGGCCACTCCCTGGGCGGCATGGTCACCCACGGTCTGCTGACCTCCTGGCCCGACAGCCGGATCGTCTCCGCCAACCCGCAGTCCTGCGTGGACATGGGCAACCCCGCCGCCTCGGTCTCGGCCAAGGTCCTGTTCGTGCACGGCGACCGGGACTCGACCACGCAGTACTCCTCGGCCCGGCAGGCGTACTCGGAGATCACCTGGCCCAAGGCGTTCCTCACCTTCGTCGGCGGCAGCCACACCAGCTTCTGGAGCGACCAGCGCTTCCCCAGGACCGTCGTCGACTGGGCCCGCTGGACCATGTACGGCGACACCGCCGCCCGGGACCGCCTCCCCGCCGACGCGTCCGGGTCCAACACCAGGTGGGAAGCCCAGCTGGGTGACTCGCCCGGCGGCCCGGGCCTCTACACCCTGCTGGCCCAGCACAGCGGCAAGGCCGCCGACATCAACGGGGCCTCCACCGCCGCCGGCGCACAGCTCGTTCAGCGGACCACCAACACTCGCCCCAACCAGCAGTTCGAGTTCGTCGACGCCGGCGACGGCCACGTCCGCGTCAAGGCACTGCACAGTGGCCTGTGCCTCCAGCCCGCGGGCACCGCGACCGGCGCGGACATCGTCCAACAGGCCGACACCGGCGCCACCAGTCAGCAGTGGCGCGTGGTCGACCACGGCGGTGACGTGATCAGCCTCGTCAACCGGCAGTCCGGCCTGGCCATGGACGTCTGGGAATACTCGACCGCCGACGGCGCCCGAATCTCCCAGTACACCTACAGCGGCAACCCCAACCAGCGCTTCACCCGCCGCCGCGCCTGACCGGGACCTGTCGGAGCACCGCTCGGGCAACAGGGCGGGCGGTGCCCCGACAGGGCGGCGGCAATCCTTCGCGCACCCGTCTGAAAGGTCATCACAACGACCGCCCCGGGATCGACTGGAAGACTCTGTCCATGGCACTCCGTCCCGATGGCCGCACGATCGCCGCGGCAGCACCGACGGCACCACTCGCCTATGGCACGTCGCCGCTCCCCTGAATCCGGCATCTCGGCCGGCAACGCCCACGACAGCGAAGGGCTGAAGCCCATGATCGAGGGTCACCGAACGAGACATGACCCGCGCAACGGCAGGTACTTCAAGTCCCGACGCCTTCACGCGGACAAAGCCTACGACCGTGCCGACCTGCGCAGATGGCTCAGATGGAAACGAATCGGAGTACGCATCGCCCGCAAAGGGATCGAGTCCAGCGAACGATCAGGAATGACGCTGGGTCATCAAGCGGACCATGTCCTGGCTGTCCGGCTACCGCAGACTCAGCCCACGCTACGAACGCCATCCCCGCAACCACCTGGCTTTCCTCGGCCTCGCCGCAGCCATGTGCTGCTACAAGCGCCCTGTCCGCCTCACCACGTAGGACACGGCCTTAGGGGTCCTTTCACTATGCCCGTCCGGGTCGCGCGGCCTGGCACCGCACCTCGCCGCGTTGCCGAAACGCCCTAGTAGCTCCGCTACGAGGGCTTCCCGGCGCCTTGCGATGCACGGCACCAGACCACGTGCCCTGATCGGACGCTCATAGTGAAAGGACCCCTTAGTCAGCACCAAACCAGCCCGGGAGTCAGCACGCCACCTCCAAAACATGCCCGAAAAGCGCAACTCGGACAGTACTCTCGCGGGCTCGATCGGGGCTCTCGCAGAGCCCCCGGCGACGCCCTCATGGTGGCCGCACGCACCTCCACACCCAGAACTGTGGTGTCCCACCACATACGCCTCTGACCTGCAGGTTCCTACGGTATGGCGACACGAAACTGTCCCCGCCAACCGCCAGGAAGTGGTGCCGATGTCCTCCTCCGCGACCGCTCCCCCGCCCCCCGCCAGCCTCAAGCGCATCGTCACCGCCAGCCTCATCGGCACCACCATCGAGTGGTACGACTTCTTCCTCTACGGCTCCGCCGCCGCTCTCGTGTTCAACCAGCTGTTCTTTCCGGACTCCGACCCGCTCGTCGGCACGCTGCTGTCGTTCCTGACGTACGCGGTCGGGTTCGCCGCCCGCCCGCTGGGCGCGCTGGTGTTCGGGCACTACGGCGACCGGCTCGGGCGCAAGAAGCTGCTGGTGCTGAGTCTGCTGCTGATGGGCGGGGCGACCTTCGCGATCGGGCTGCTGCCGACGCACGCCTCCATCGGGACGGCCGCGCCGGTGCTGCTCACCGTGCTCCGGCTGGTCCAGGGTTTCGCGCTCGGCGGTGAGTGGGGCGGTGCCGTACTGCTGGTGTCGGAGCACGGGGACGCCCGGCGGCGCGGGTTCTGGGCGTCGTGGCCGCAGACCGGCGCACCGGCGGGGCAGCTCCTCGCCACCGGTGTGCTGTCCCTGCTCACGGCCCTGCTGTCGGACGCCGCGTTCGGCAGCTGGGGCTGGCGGGTGCCGTTCCTGCTCTCCGGTGTGCTGGTGATCGTCGGTTTGTGGATTCGTCTGTCTGTCGATGAATCGCCGGTGTTCAAGCAGGCGTTGGCGCAAGCCGCGGCCCGCAAGGCGGACCGTGCGCCGGGAGCCGAGAGTCTGCCGCTCGTCTCCGTGCTGCGGCACCACTGGCGTGACGTCCTGATCGCGATGGGGGCGCGCATGGCGGAGAACATCAGCTACTACGTCATCACCGCGTTCATCCTCGTCTACGCCACCACCTCGGCCGGAGTCTCCAAGCAGACCGCACTCAACGCCGTACTGATGGCCTCCGCCGTGCACTTCGTGGTCATCCCGGCGTGGGGCGCGCTGTCCGACCGGATCGGCCGCCGGCCCGTGTACCTGATCGGTGCCGTCGGTGTCGGGCTGTGGATGTTCCCGTTCTTCTCATTGATCGACACCGGCGGCTTCGGCAATCTGCTCCTCGCCGTCACCGTCGGGCTGGTCCTCCACGGGGCGATGTACGCGCCGCAGGCCGCGTTCTTCTCCGAGATGTTCGCGACGCGGATGCGCTACTCCGGCGCCTCGATCGGCGCCCAGTTCGCCTCGGTCGCGGCGGGCGCGCCGGCGCCGCTCATCGCCACCGCCCTGCTGGCCGAATACGGCGGCTCCACGCCGATCGCCCTGTACGTCATCGCCGCCGTCGTGCTCACGGTCGTCGCGGTGGTGGTGGCCGAGGAGACCCGTCACCGGGACCTGGCCGATGTCGTTCCGGCCACCGAGCCGAGGGCCGACCGGACGAGCGCCACCGTGGAGGACGTCCGCAGCGTCTGATCCCGCGAGCGTGTTCTGCGGCCCCCGTACGTCCGCGCGTACGGGGGTCAGTGCCGTGCCGGCGCCGACAACCGGTGCAGGCGCAGGGCGAGCTGGATCTCCAGGGCGCGCGCCGGGCTCTGCCAGTCGTCGCCGAGGAGGCGGCCGACACGCTCCAGGCGCTGGGCGACCGTGTTCACATGGACGTGCAGCTCGTCCTTGGTGCGGGCGGGACTCATGCCGCACGCGAAGTACGCGTCGAGGGTGCGCAGCAGCTCCGTGCCACGTCGCCGGTCGTAGGCGAGGACCTGACCGATGGTGCGGTCGACGAAGCCCGAGATGTCCCGGTCGCCGGCCAGGAGCAGTCCCAGGAAGCCGAAGTCCTCGGCAGCGGCCCCATCGCCACGACGGCCGAGGACGCGCAGGGCTTCGAGGCAGCGCCGGGCCTCCGCGTAGGCCGTGGCCACGGTCTCGGGACGGAGGGCGAGGTCGTCGGCGGGTGCGGAAGCCCCGACGGTGACCGGTGCGTGGACCGCGGTGCCCAGGTGCCGGGCGGCGCGGCGGGCCAGGCCGGTCGCCGTGTCCCCGGGGCCGAGGGGCAGCAGCAGGACGGTGCCCCCGTCCCGCGCGGCGGCCAGGCCGTGCCGGGTGGCGGCCAGGTGGGACGCGGCCGCCGCCAGGCGTCTGCGGGCGTCCGCCTCTTGGTCGGCATCGGCCGCGCAGCTTTCCGTCCGCGCGGCCAGGACCACGTGGAGCGCGTCGAGGTCGGCGTGGAGCCGGGCCGCACGCTCCCGCAGCAGGCGCGGGTCGCGGTCACGGGCGTCCAGCAGGTCGTCCAGCAGTTCGCCGCGCACGCGTTGTTCGGCCTCGGCGGCGGATCTGCGGGCCAGGAGCAGCAGGGAGGTGACCATGGCGGCACGTTCCAGGGTGCGCTGGTCGACGGGGTCGAGTCCCGAGTGGCCGCGCAGCACCAGCGCGCCGAGCAGTTCACCGCCCGCGGTGACGGCCGCGATCCAGTCGTCCTCGTGCCGCACCGCGTGACCCTCCGCGCGGGACGTCTCCAGCGCCCCGGCCGGTGCGGCGGTGGGCTCGGCGAACCGGACCGTGCCGTCGAGGATCTCGGAGACGGCCGCGGCCACGTCGTGCACCCCGCCGCCGCGCAGGACGAGCTCGGCCAGCCGGTCGTGCACGTCGGACGCGCGTTCTATGACGCCGCTGCGGTCCCGGATGATCTCGTTGGCCCGCTCCAGACCGGCGAGCGCCGACCGGGTCTCGGCGAGCAGGTTGGCGGTGTCGATGGCGGCCGCGGCGAGGGCGGCGAACGAACCGAGCAGGGCGATCTGCTCCCGCTCGAAGACCCGGGCGCGGCGGTCCGCGGCGAACAGCACGCCGATGACGTGGTGCCCTAGGGTCAGCGGCACCCCGAGGATGGCCACCAGTCCTTCGTCCCGCACGCCCGCGTCGATGGTGAGGGTGTGCTGGAAACGGTCGTCCTTGAAGTAGTCGTCGGTGACATAGGGGCGCGCGGTCTGGGCGACCAGGCCGCCGAGCCCCTCCCCCATGCCGAGCCGCAGCTGCTGGAACCGGGCCGCGACGGAGCCCTCGGTGACCCGCATGTAGGTGTCGCCGCGCTCGGTGTCGTGCAGGCTGAGGTAGGCGACGTCCGTGCCCAGCAGCGAGCGGGCACGCTGCACGATCGCCTGGAGCACGGCGTCGAGGTCGCGCAGCCCCGCGAGGTCGTGGGCGGTCTCGAACAGGGCGGACAGCTCGGCCTCGCGCCGGCGCCGCCCCTCCAGCTCGGCGCGCACGCGCAGGGCGAGCGGCTTGGCCTGCCGGAGCGCGGCGATCCACTCCGCCGGGCGCCCCTCGGCACGCGCGAGCAGCTCCGGCTGCTCGTAGGCGTCGGCCGACGCGCCCCTGGCCAAGAGCTCGAGGAACGGCATCTCGGCGGACTGCACATGATCGCTGGACATGCTCACAGGATTCACCATGACCGGGCCGTCCCGTCAGCCCTGTGGACAACTCCCCGGGCCGACGGAAGCGGCGGCTCAGTGGGCGGTCCAGCCACCGTCGAGCACGAGCGAGGTGCCGGTCACGAAGGACGCCTGCGGACCGCACAGATACGCCACCGCCTCGGCGACTTCCTCCGGTTCGATGAGCCGCTTGACGGCACTGTCCCGCAGGAGCACCTCGGTCAGGACCCGCTCCTCGGGGATGCCGTGCGCCTGCGCCTGTTCGGCGAGCTGCTTCTCGACCAGGGGGGTGCGCACATAGGCGGGGTTCACACAGTTCGAGGTGACTCCGTGGGGCGCGCCTTCGAGGGCGGTGGTCTTGGACAGTCCTTCCAGACCATGTTTGGCGGCCACATAGGCCGACTTGTAGGCCGAGGCGCGCAGCCCATGGACGGATGACACGTTCACGATGCGGCCCCACCCCTGCCCGTACATGCGGGGCAGGGCTCCGCGGATCAGCCGGAACGGCGCTTCCAGCATCACGGTGAGCACCGTGTGGAACACGTCGGGCGGGAACTCCTCGATGGGTCGCACCAGTTGGATCCCGGCGTTGTTGACGAGGACGTCGGTGCCCGCGGCGGCGAGTTCGGCGGCGTCCAGGTCGGTGAGGTCCAGGACGTGCGGCTCCACCGTGCCGGCGAGACCGCGACCCCGGTCGGCCAGTGTCGCCAGCCCCGCGGCGTCCCGGTCGACGGCTCTCACCTTGGCCCCGGCGGTCGCGAGCCGCAGAGCGCAGGCACGTCCGATGCCACCGGCGGCGCCGGTGACGAGCGCGGTGCGTCCGCCCAGGTCGAGCGGAACGGCGTGGGGGGCCAGGTGGGCACGGGGCACGGTCATGGTGCGACCCTAGGCAGCGCCCCCGCCCCACCCCATGTGGTCAAGCCCCATAGTTCAACCCGAGGCAGTGGGGTCGAACCATGTGGGGGCGTCCGACAGGGCCTGCTTGATCCTGAGCAGTCCGAACTCGTTCAGTTCGGGCAGGGCGTCCACGTCGAACCAGGCCACGTCCAGCGACTCGTCGTCGTTGACCCGCGCCTCGCCGCCGACGGCCCGGCAACGGAAGGTGATGTCCATGTACTGGCAGGTGTCGCCGTTCTCGTAGGTGACCGGCTCCAGGGCTTGGACGACGACGACCCGCTCGGCGACGCAGCGCACGGCCGTCTCCTCGTAGACCTCTCGTACCGCGCAGGCCGCGGGCTGCTCCCCGGGGTCCGGGATGCCGCCGATCACGGACCACTTGCGGGTGTCGGCGCGGCGGTTGAGCAGCACCTTGCCCTCGTCGTCGAAGACGAGAGCGGTGACCCCGGGGAGCCAGAGCAGCTGATGACCGGCGGAGGCTCGGAGGGTGCGGATGAAGTCGGGAGTAGCCATGCCGTCGACCCTAAGGGCCGCTTTCGGTGGCTCGACGCGATTCGGCGGCGTGCGACCGGCGTACCGCTACACGTCACCGGCGCGTCGTCCGCGCAGCCCGGTGGCGACGGCCCGGCCGAGTCCGCCGGCCGCGACCAGCACGAGCGCGATCTCCGGGAGGACGCCGAGCCGGGTGGCGGGAGTCTGCGAGGACCGCAGCGGCACCTTCTGCACCAGGGAGTCGGCGACGAACAAGCCGGTCTTCTGGGTGATTCTCCCGTCCGGCATGATGATCGCGCTGACACCGCTGGTCACCGGCACCGTGACGGTCCGGCTGTGCTCGACCGCGCGCACCCGGGACATGGCGAGCTGCTGGTAGGTCATCTCGCTGCGGTCGAAGGTGGCGTTGTTGCTGGGCACGGAGATCATCTGGGCGCCGTCGGTGACCTCCGAGCGCACGGTCCAGTCGAAGGCGGCCTCGTAGCAGGTGACGAGGCCGACCTTGGTGCCGTCCATGGTGAACACGCCCGGCTTGGTGCCGCGGCTGAAGTCCTGGCGGACCATCGCGGTCCAGTCGTTGTTGATCGCGCCGACGAGCGAGCGCAGCGGCAGGTACTCGCCGAACGGCTGGATCTGGCGCTTGTCGTAGGTGTCGACGGGGCCCTTCGCCGGGTCCCACAGGATCTGCTCGTTGTACAGCCTGCCGTCCCGCTCGACGACGCCGCCGACCGAGATGGGCACACCGATGGACCGGGCCGCGGTGTCGATGACGGCACGGGCGTCGGGGTTGGCGAAGGGGTCGATGTCGGAGGAGTTCTCCGGCCACAGCACGAAGTCGGGCCGCTCGGCCTTGCCGGCCTTGACCTGGGCGGCCAGACGTTCCGTCTCGCGCGCGTGGTAGTCGAGGACGGCACGTCGCTGGGAGTTGAAGTCGAGGCCGGCGCGGGGCACGTTGCCCTGGATCACCGCGACCGTGGCGGTGCCGTCCTGGGCCGTGTCGCTGACCAGCGGCCGGGCCGAGACGGCGCCCACGACCGGGACGGCAAGGCTCAGCAGGCCCACGGCCGCCGCTGCGCGCCGCACCTCACCGGTCCGCCGCCGGCGCACGGCCAGCCGGACGACCTCGTACAGTCCGAAGCCGCACAGGACCACAGCGAAGCCGAGCACCGGGGTGCCGCCCACCGCGGCGAGCGGCAGGAACACGCCGTCCGCCTGCCCGAACGCGATCTTTCCCCAGGGGAAGCCGCTGAAGGGCGCACGCGCGCGGGCCGCCTCGCCGGCGATCCACACGGCGGCCGCCCACACCGGCCAGCCGGGCAGCTTCGACACCGCCGCCACACCCACACCGACCACGGCGATGAAGAGGGCCTCGATCGCCACCAGAGCGAGCCACGGTCCCGGCCCCACCTCCACTCCGGTCCACACCAGCAGCGGCAGCAGGAAGCCGAGGCCGAAGAGGTAGCCGAGGCCCAGGGCCGCCTTCCAGCCGCGGCCGCGCAGCACCCAGCCGAAGACGGCGAACGCCGGCAGGGCCAGCCACCACAGCGTGCGGGGCGGGAAGGAGACGTAGAGGAGCAGGCCGGAGAGCGCGGCTGCGGCGGCCGGAAGGAGACGCACGAGCCGCTCGGCCCAGGTCCGCGCCGCGGGCGCGGTCCGCGACTCCAGCTGGTCCGACTCGCCGACGGAGGTTGCGGTGACGGTCACTCCCGGAGTCTAAGGCGCGTGGCCTCGGGCCGAACAGCGCGGTCTGCGGGGCGGACTCCCTGTTCATTTCGTCACGACACATCCCCAAACCCCTCACCAGCCGTTACGGTGTGCCAAGCCTCAGTCGTACGGCCCGTCGGGCCCGTTCCGGCCGAGGTCTTCACAGGTCGGGGCACGGGGCGCCGGGGGGCGGGCGGGGTGGGTTCCACAGGGGTGACGTCCTCGTCCGGAACGGACGCGGACGGCGAGAGACGAATCGTTTCTGACGCGGCGGGCGTCGTAGTGCTGGGGGCCTGCGCCGGCTGGTCCCTGATCACGGCCGCCGTGCACGACGGCAGGCCCGAGGGGGTACTCCTGGCGGTGCTGGCCGTGGCCGCCGGGTATGCCGCCGGGCGGATCAGCGGGACGCTGCTGCCCGTCGGGGCACCGTTGGCCGGTGCGCTGGCCGGGATCACGCTGGCCGTGGCCGTTCCGCACCTCGCTCCGGGCCCGCAGATCGCCGCGCCCCTGGGGCACGCCGGGGGGACCGCCGCCGTACTGACGCTGTCGGCCGGTGCAGCCTGCTGCGCGGCCTGGGCCGCGCCGGTCCCGGCCGTGCGGTTCGCCCTGCGTCTGCTGGCCGCCGCGATCGCGGCGCTGGCGGCCGTGCTCGGCTCGACCGGTGGCTTCGTGACCTGTCTCGCGGTGCTGGTGGGCTCGCTGGCCGTCGGCCGTACCCGTCACCGCGGCGCCGGGATGGCCGTACTGGCGGCCGTCGCCGTCCTGGTGACCGGCGTGATCTGGGCGATCGCCGCGCATGCCGTGCCGGGAGGTGTCATGGCCGCGCTGGAGGGGCGGCTGACGCCGCACCGCGTCCGGCTGTGGCACGAGGCGTGGCAACTGATGGGCGAGGACACCGCTCTGGGAGCCGGCCCGGGCCGTTTCGGGGAGCTGAGCGCGACATCCGCCGAGTCACTGCTGTCCGACGGCAAGCCCCACTCGGCGCTCCTGCAACAGGCGGCCGAACAGGGCGTCGTGGGTGTGCTCCTGCTGGCGGCGGCGTTCTGCTGGATGCTCTACGCGCTGTGGCGCGGCCCGCGCCCGACCCCGGTGGCGCTCACCGCGGGCGCGGCCCTGACGGCGCTCGCCGCCATCGCCGCGATCAGCAACGCGCTCAGCTTCACCGCGGTGTCGCTGGGAGCGGGCCTGCTGGCGGGCATGGCCACGGCGCGCCCCCTGGAACCGACGAGCCGCGCTCCGGAGAGCCCCGCGCACGGGGCGAACGGCACCACTGCGTGGTGACGGCGCACCACCGCGTGCCGACCGGCACGGCGTCCGGTCCCCGACGACGGCCGCGCGGCGGCCCGATGATCACCGCCGTCGATCACCGCCGTCGATCACCGTCGGTGCGGCGGCGCGGTCGCATTCGGCGGGCAGGAACCCTGAGCGGTTCAGCGGGCGGCACGGTCGGTGGGCCGGGCTGATGGACACCATGAGCGCCCGGCGGTTCAGTGCGCGGGGGCGCCCGGCTTGGTGGGCCGCAGGCGGGCCTCGATCACCCGTACGGCCGCCTCCGCGTCGTCCACGGTGATCGTGAAGGTGTGCCCGTCCCACAGCTCCAGCTCCACGCCCTCCCCCCGGCGTACGACCACCGCGGTGCCCTTCTCGGGCCGCCACCGGTAACCCCAGCCGCCCCAGTGGCGGGGGGTGACATGGGAGATGTAGGTGGCGCCGACCACCTGGGAGAGCGGGATGCGGCGGCGGGGCACGCCGATGTGGCCGCAGCGCACTTCGAGGTGCTCCTCGTCGACCCGCAGGGCGACGTGCACGAAGGCGAGTGTTCCGAAGAGGACCAGCAGCCCGGCGGCGATGCACCCCACGACGGCCATGACGAGCGGGGCGAGGCCGGACCTCCAGGCCGAGTCGACGGCCAGCTCGATGCCCAGCGCCATGCAGGCGGCACCCGCGAGCGCCAGCAGCCACTGCGCCCGGTTGGTGGCACGGCCGGTCCACACCTCCGAGTGCGGGTGGGGAGCGTTCTCGCCGTGGCGGTGGTCCCTCATGTCTTTGAGGGTACTCAGGATTCGCTCCGCTGGTACCTCGTGGCGGAGCGTGACGCCGCCGGCCGGGCGGCGGGCTGCCCCGGGACGACGACGACCGTCGGTGACGGGTTCCGGTCAGCCGGCGGGGGTGACCGCCTGCAGCAGGCGGCCCTCCGCGTAGGCCAGCGCGGGGGCGGGCAGCGCGCCCTCGCGTCCGCTGAGCAGCACGGTGAGCGTGCCGTGCGGTGTGGCTCCCGGCGCGGGCTGCTCGCCGAGCCGGCGCAGGGCCTGGGCGGCCACGGCACCCGCCGAGCCGTGCAGCACGAGCGGCGGTCGGCCGGGGCGCTGGACGGCGGTCCGGATGCGCTCGGCGACCAGTTCGTAGTGGGTGCAGCCCAGCACGACGGTCGTCACCTCGTCCGGGGTGAGGGCGGCGGCCGCGGACACGGCCGCGTCGATCGCCGCCTCGTCCGCCTGTTCCACGGCTTCGGCGAGCCCCCAGCACGGCACCTCGGTGACGGGCACGCCGCCGGCGAAGTTCCGGATCAGGTTCCGCTGGTAAGGGCTGCCGGTGGTGGCCGGGGTGGCCCAGATGGCGAGGTGCCCGCCGCCGGCCGCGGCCGGTTTGATCGCCGGGACGGTGCCGACGACCGGGAGCCCGGGTTCGAGGCGGGCGCGCAGGGCGGTGAGCGCGTGCACGGTCGCGGTGTTGCAGCCGACGATCAGGGCGTCGGGGCGGCGCGCCGCGGCGGCCTCGGCGACGGCCAGGGCACGCCTGGTCAGGTCCTGCGGGGTGCGCGGGCCCCACGGCATGCCCTCGGGGTCCAGGGAGAGCACGAGATCGGCGTCGGGGCGCAGTCGCCGTACCGCGGCGGTGGCCGCCAGCAGACCGATTCCGGAGTCCATGAGCGCGATCTTCACCCGATCACGATAGACGATGAGCGGTCCCGGGCAGGTCCCGTGGGGCAGACTGCGCGCGTGAGCGCTGTTGTGTGGACCTCCGCTGGATCACTGCTCGCCTGGCTGTGGCTGCTGCTCTGCCAGGGCTTCTTCTGGCGCACCGATGTGCGACTGCCTTCGCGCGAGGAGCCGGACGCGTGGCCGGCCGTGTGTGTCGTCGTCCCCGCGCGCGACGAGGCGGCCGTGCTGCCCGCCGCGCTGCCGTCGCTGCTCGTCCAGGACTATCCGGGGCGGGCGGAGATCTTCCTCGTCGACGACGGCAGTTCGGACGGCACCGGTGATCTGGCGCGTGAGCTGGCGCGCCGGCACGGTGGGCTGCCGCTGACCGTGGGCTCGCCGGGCGAGCCCCCGGCGGGCTGGACCGGCAAGTTGTGGGCGGTGCGCCACGGCATCGGGCTGGCACGCGCGCGCGAGCCGGAGTACCTCCTCCTGACGGACGCCGACATCGCGCACGCGCCGGACAGTCTGCGGGAGTTGGTGGCGGCGGCGCGTTCGGGAGGGTTCGACGTCGTCTCCCAGATGGCCCGGCTGCGGGTGGAGAGCGTGTGGGAGCGGCTCGTCGTGCCGGCGTTCGTGTACTTCTTCGCACAGCTCTACCCCTTCCGCCGGATCGGCGAGAAGGGCCGGACGGCGGCCGCGGCCGGGGGTTGTGTCCTACTGCGGACGGATGCGGCCGAGGCTGCGCGGATCCCGGACGCGATCCGACACGCCGTGATCGACGACGTGGCGCTCGCCCGGGCCGTCAAGCGGGGCGGCGGCCGCGTCTGGCTGGGACTCGCCGAGCGGGTGGACAGCGTGCGGCCGTATCCGCGGCTGCACGACCTGTGGCGCATGGTCTCGCGCAGCGCGTACGCGCAGGTGCGGTACAGCCCTCTGCTGCTGGCCGGGACGGTCGCCGGGCTGGCGCTGGTGTACCTGGTCCCGCCCGTGGCCGTCCTGGCCGGCCTCGTCGGCGGCCACACCCCGGCGGCGGTCCTCGGCGGTCTCGCGTGGCTCGTCATGGCGGGGACGTACGTCCCGATGCTCCGTCACTACCGGCAGCCGCTGTGGCTCGCTCCCCTGCTGCCGTTCACCGCGTTCCTCTATCTCCTCATGACGGTCGACTCGGCGGTGCGGCACTACCAAGGGCGCGGCGCGGCCTGGAAGGGCCGCACCTACGCCCGTCCGGACGCCGTGCCCGACGAGGGCTGACGGCGGCCGGGCTCGGTCACTTGCGGCCGGGGGTCCAGTTCATGCCCCACCCGTAGGCATGGTCGACGGTCCGCTGCGGGCTCACCCCGCGGTCGGGCACCAGATAGCGCGCCTCCCGCTGGACGACCAGGTCGCCGCCGCTGTTGGTGATCAGGGCGAGCGCGCACACCAGCGAGGGGACCGTGCACTCGTCGAGGGAGAACTCGATCGGCGCCCCGTACTGGGGCCGGAGCGTCACCGACGCGTTCAGTTCGGCGAAGGAACGGGCGCCTTGATAGATGGTGACGAAGACGAGGATCCGCCGGAAGGCCTCCTTGTGGTCGAGGTTGACGGTGAGGTTCTCACCCGTCGACACGGCACCGGTGCGGTCGTCTCCGTCGAGGTGGATGTACGGAGGCTGGTGCAGCGCCCCGAAGCTGTTGCCGAGGGCCTGTACGACGCCCTTGCTGCCGTCGGCGAGTTCGTACAGCGCGCACAGGTCGAGGTCGAGGTCGGAGTGCATCGCGGTCGGGCGTCCGAACTTGCTGCTCCACCCCGAGAACTGCTTGCGCACCTGCCAGTTGAGGTTCACCTCCAGCGCGCCGGAGGTGCCGCCCTGCTTCGTGAGCGAGACGGAGGGGGCCGCCTTGGTGAGCGTCACCTTGGTGAGGCGGACGGGCGCGGGCGGCGCGGCGGGCGGGGGCGGGGCCACGGGCCGCGGCGCCGGCGGGGGCGTGTACGGGGCGGGCGGTGGGACGGGTGGGGGTGCCGGAGCCGTGGCCGCGTTGGCCTGCTGCGGTTCGTCCACCGTGATGCCGTAGTCCGTGGCCAGCCCTTCGAGTCCGCTGTTGTAGCCCTGGCCGACGGCGCGGAACTTCCAGGCGCCCTGGCGGCGGTAGAACTCGCCCAACACGAAAGCGGTTTCATCGGTGGCGCCCGGGTTGTCGAAACGGGCCACCGCCGTGCCCTGGGCGGCGTCCTGGACCTCGATGTACAGGTCGGGAACCCGCCCGAAGGGGCCGCCGTCGGAGGAGGCGGCCAGGACGATCGTCTCAATCGCGGGCTCTACGCGCGCGAGGTCGATGAGGAGCGTGTCGGTCACCCGGCCGCCGGCGGTGCGCTTGCCCTCATGCCGGATGGCTCCCGAGGAGTGCGCGGGCTGGTTGTAGAAGACGAAGTCCGCGTCCGAGCGGACCTTTCCGCCTGCCAGCAGCAGAGCGGAGGCGTCGGCGTCCGGCACTCCGGGGCCGGTCCGCCATCCCCATTCCACCCGCAAAGCCGCAGTGGGCACCGGAGTATTTGAACCTTTCAGCATTTGCATGTCCGCCCCCATCGAGTGTCACCGCGCCAGGCCCGCCCCAGCCGTCGGTCCGGCTCCGTCCGCACAACCTATTCCTTGCCGCGGCGAAGTCCCAGGCACGAGCGACCGGAAGCCCGAGCGCCAACCGCCGGCAATCCGCCCGGAACTCGGCCTTTACACGATCAAGCCCTCGTTCGCCGCCCCTTTTTGCCGAGTTCGCTCGCATTGGGGATACCGGGTCACTGCGGACACGGAAAACAACCCTCTTATCGGTCTCCCCAACCAGCACATCGTGGGCTTAACTTATGTGCCATGACCTCCCCCCGCTCCACCTATGGCGGCGGCTACTACTCCGCCTCCTTCCCGGACACCCCGATCTACGACAAGCTCGTCGCCGAGCGGGGCACCCCGCAGATCGCCCCGATCCGGGTCCCCGCTCAGTACGACATGCCGGGCGGCAACCTGCCCGCCCTCCCGTCGGCGCTGCCCGCCCTTCCGGCAGCTCCTTCCCAGCCCTTCCACGGCTATCCGCAGGCGCAGCAGCCCGCACCGCTGCAGCAGGCGCCCGCGGCGTACATCCCGCAGCAGGCCACCGCTCCGCGCGGCTACCCCGGCCCCCAGCCGCAGCAGCCGCGTCCGGCGGCCCCCGCCGGCTACGAGGCGATGCGCCCCGCGGCTCCCCGGCCGGCCCCGGCCCCCTATCAGGAGCCGTACAACAACCAGCAGTACCGCGGGTACTGAGCCGCCCCCGAGGGCTATCGGTGCCGCCTGGCACGATGGCCCCATGGGGAACGCTCACCTGCACGCGCTTCACATCCATCCGGTCAAGGCGGTCCGGGGCCCGGCGCCCCGGGAGGCCGTCGTGGAGCCCTGGGGGCTGGCCGGTGACCGGCGCTGGGTGCTGATCGACGACGGGGGAAAGGTCGTCACACAACGCCTGCTGCCGCGCCTGGCGCTCGCCGCCGCCGAGCTGCTGCCCGGTGGCGCCGTCCGGCTGTCCGCGCCCGGCATGCGGCCGCTGACGGTGCCCGTCCCCCGGCCCCTCGCCACCGTGACGGTGGAGATCTTCCGCGACAAGGTCGAGGCGGCCCCGGCCGAGGACGAGGCCGCGCACGCCTGGGTCAGCTCCTTCCTCGGCATCGACGCGCGCCTGGCGTACATGGACGAGCCTGCCACGCGCCGGCCCGTCGCCCCGCAGTACGCGCGGCCCGGTGAGACCGTCTCCTTCGCCGACGGATTTCCGCTGCTGCTCACCACGACGGCCTCGCTCGACGCCCTCAACTCCCTCATCGCGCGGGGCGAGCACGCCGGTGAGGGCCCCCTTCCCATGAACCGCTTCCGGCCGAACGTGGTCGTGGCGGGCACCCCCGCGTGGGCCGAGGACGACTGGTCGCGCCTCGCCGTCGGGGAGGTGCACTTCCGCGTGGCCAAGCCCTGCGGCCGGTGCGTGGTCACCACCACCGACCAGGGCACCGGCGAGCGCGGCCGCGAGCCCCTGTTCAGCCTGGGGCGGCACCGGCGGCTCGGCGGCAAGCTGGTCTTCGGGCAGAACCTGGTGCCCCTCTCCCGGGGCACGATCCGGGTGGGTGACCCGGTCAGGATCCTCGAACAGCGCTCCGACCGCCGCGGGAACCGCGCCGCCGGCCCGGGCGTTGGCGTGGTGTGAGAACTTGCTGAGAGGCGGCCCTGGGGAGAGGTGATGTCGCTCCCTCTTCGAGAGGTCCGCGCGCGGACGGCTCCGACGGGGAGTGTCACGGAGCGGGGAAGGGGGTGCGGGCGGTGCGAGCGATCAGTGGACTCTGGCGCTGGCGGCGCAATCCACTGTGCCGCGCGACCGACCTCGCCGAGGCCTGGGTGGCCCTGGCCGCCCTGCTGCTGATCCTGTCGGCCGCACCGGTGGTGGGCTCCCTCGTCGGAGGAGCCGCGCAGGACGCGCTGCAGCGCTCCGTCCGGGCCCAGCACGAAGCGCGGCATCCGGTGACGGCCACCGTGGTCCGCAAGCTGGACAGCTCCCCGCTGGACGCCGACCCGGAGACCTCGTCGGGCAGAGATCTGCGCAACCGCGTCCTCGCCGGCTGGACCGCGCCGGACGGCTCCCCGCACCGGGGGCCCGTCCTGGCGAGTCTCAAGGACCCGCGGCAGGGCGACGAGTTCCCCATATGGACCGACCGGCAGGGCCGGTTGGTGGCGCGCCCGCTCGACTCCGCGACGGCCTCGACGCACGCGGTCCTGGCCGGCTTCGGCGCGGCCCTGGTGACGGGCGGCCTCATCGAGGGGGGCAGACGGCTGATCGTCTGGCACATGGTCCGTCGCCGGTACGCCCGTTGGGACCAGGCATGGGACAGGGCGGGTCCGGACTGGGGCAGGACGGGCGCCGGCAACTGACGGCCTTCCGGCTCTGGTCAACCCACCACCCGCGCGCACGCTACGGTGGTCCGGCCGAACCGTTCGGCACAACCCGCGCGCGAGCGAGCCCCAGGGACGCGCCGGTGTCGGTGCCGCGTGCGCGCCCGGGCCACCACGGCCGGGCTCGGTCGCGGTCGCGACCCCGGCCGGAGCGCCCCGAGGGCGGACGAGCCATCAGTACGACCGAGGTGGGGGCACAGCTACACCATGGCACAGGGCACGGTCCAGGTGACGCACACCGGCACGTCGCGGTGGCGGCGCCGCACGGGTGAGTACGCATCGCTCGCCGCCGCCCTGGAGGCCGCGGCCGACGGAGACGTCCTCACCGTCGCCCCCGGCACCTACCGGGAGAACCTCGTCCTGCAGCGCGCGGTGACCCTGCGGGGTCCCGAGGGCTCCCCCGGCTCCGTGCGGATCGCGCCCGTGGACGGGGTGCCACTGACCGTGCGGGCCTCGGCGGTGGTGCAGGACCTCCATGTCGAGGGCCAGGACGCGGCCACTCCCGCCGTACTGGTGGAGGAGGGCACCCCGGAGCTGCGGGACGTGCGGATCGTGACCCGGTCGGCGGCCGGGATCGAGGTCCGCGGAAGCGCGCGGCCCACGGTGCGGCGCTGCGCGGTCGACAACCCGGCGGGCATCGGCATCGCCGTACTCGACGGCGCGGGCGGGGTGTTCGAGGAGTGCGAGGTCGTCGCGGCCGGCCAGGCGGGCGTGGCGGTGCGCGGCGGCGCCCACCCTCGCCTGGAGCGCTGCCGGATCCACCACACCTCGGGCTCGGGACTGTCGGCGACCGGGGAGAACTCGGCGCTGGAAGCGGTGGGTTGCGAGATCTACGAAGTGCGGGGCAGCGGTGTACAGATCACCGGCCGGGCCACCGCGCACCTCACCGACTGCGATGTGCACCGCACGACGGCCGACGGGGTCACCCTCGACACGGACGCCGTACTGACGCTCGCCGACTGCCGTATCCACGACATCCCGGAGAACGCGGTCGACCTGCGCTCCCGTTCCGTTCTCACGCTGACCCGCACCACCGTGCGGCAGTTCGGGCGCAACGGCCTGTCGGTGTGGGACCCGGGCACGCGCGTGGACGCCAACCAGTGTGAGATCTTCGACAGCACCGGCGACTACCCGGCGGTGTGGGTGAGCGACGGGGCGACGGCGGTGCTCGACTCGTGCCGGGTGCACGACGTGCCGGACGCGCTGTTCGTCCTGGACCGCGGTTCGCGCGCGGACGTCGTCGACACCGACCTCTCGCAGGTGCGCAACACGGCCGTGTCGGTGAGCGACGGCGCGACCGCTCAGCTCGACGACTGCCGGATCCGGGACGCGGCGACGGGCGCCTGGTTCCGCGACCACGGCAGCGGTGGCACGCTCAGCAACTGCACGGTGGACGGCACCCAGACCGGCGTGATCGTCACCAAGGGCGCCGATCCCACCGTCGAGCGCTGCACGATCGACTCCCCGGCGGAGGCCGGTGTCTACGTCTCGGCCGGTGGCCGCGGCAGCTTCCTGAACTGCCGGGTCACGGGCAGTGGCGGCTACGGCTTCCATGTGATCGACGGCAGCCGTACGACGCTGCGGAAGTGCCGCACGGAGCGGTGCGTGCGCGGCGGCTACGAGTTCGCGGACGGCGGTGCGGACGCGGCCTCCGGAGCGAGCCCGCTGGTCGAGGACTGCACGAGCGACGAGAGCGGTGGGCCGCGCACGCCCGCGGCGCGGGAGACGGCCGTGCAGACGGCGAGTCACTCCCCCGGCCTGCTGGGCGCGGTCCCGGGGCAGCGCGCCGAACCGGAGCCCTTGGCACCGGTCGCCGAGCCCGAGCAGCCGGGCCGCGCCTCCAAGGATGTCCTGGGTGAACTGGACGCGCTGGTGGGCCTGGAGAGCGTCAAGCGTGAGGTGCGTGCCCTCACCGACATGATCGAGGTGGGCCGGCGCCGGCAGGAGGCGGGTCTGAAGGCGGCGTCGGTCAAGCGGCACCTGGTCTTCACGGGCTCCCCCGGCACCGGCAAGACGACGGTCGCGCGGCTCTACGGCGAGATCCTCGCCTCCCTCGGTGTGCTGGAGAAGGGCCATCTGGTCGAGGTGTCCCGCGTCGACCTGGTCGGCGAGCACATCGGCTCGACGGCGATCCGCACCCAGGAGGCCTTCGAGAAGGCGCGTGGCGGCGTGCTGTTCATCGACGAGGCGTACGCGCTGTCCCCGGAGGACGGGGGCCGCGACTTCGGCAAGGAGGCCATCGACACCCTGGTGAAGCTGATGGAGGACCACCGGGACGCGGTCGTGGTGATCGTCGCGGGCTACACGGCGGAGATGGAGCGCTTCCTGTCGGTGAACCCGGGGGTGGCGTCCCGCTTCTCACGGACCATCACCTTCAGCGACTACGGCCCCGATGACCTGCTGCGGATCGTGGAGCAGCAGGCCGAGGAGCACGAGTACCGGCTCGCGCCGGGCGCGGCGGAGGCCCTGCGGAAGTACTTCACGGTGCTCCCCAAGGGCCCTGCGTTCGGCAACGGCCGTACCGCGCGGCAGACCTTCGAGGCCATGGTCGAGCGGCACGCGAGCCGGGTCGCCCAGGTCGTGGAACCGAGCACGGACGACCTGACGCTGCTCTACGCCGAGGATCTGCCCGAGTTGCTGTGAGACCCCCTCAGGCGGCGGGCGGCTCGGGTTGGGGACGGGGCGAGGGCACCTCCGGGACGTCCGGCCGCAGCCGGGCCAGCAGCTTGCGGCGTTCCTCGGCGAAGGCCGGATCGGCCCGGTAATCGGAGTGACCGAGGATCGGCGCGGGCAGCGGCAGGAGATCGGTGCGGCCGTAGGCGAGCGGGTCCCTCAGCGGGGCGTGGTCGACCTGCGGGGCGCGGTCGCCGGGCAGGCGCACCGGGCCGCCGATGGGGTCGGTCAGCCGGTACAGGTTTCGCCAGCAGTCGACGTCCCGGTGCAGGGAGCTGAGCGCGGCGGGTCCGAAGTGCGCCGGGAACCAGCGGCCGTAGAGGCGCTCCAGAGGTGAGCCGTAGGTGAGCAGTGCGACCCGTTTGCGGGCGGACGGGGCGAGTTGCCAGGCCGCGGCGGCGGCGAGCACGCTGCCCTGCGAGTGGCCGGAGAGGACCAGCCGTCCGCCGGTGACTCGGGTCCAGGTCGCTATCCGCCAGGTCAGGTCGGGCACCGCGCGCTCGGCGTAACAGGGCGGGGCGAAGGGGTGGGAGGCGCGCGGCCAGAAGGTGCCGACGTCCCACAGGATGCCGATGGTGCGGCGGGCCGCGGCGTCCTTGTAGGCGCGACGGCCCCAGGTGACGAAGAGTATGAAGCCGAAGCCGATGAGCCAGGACCCGAGCGCCTGAGCGGTCTCGGCGGCGCCGTGGACGACGGGGTAGGTGCCCTGCGCGGCCTCGCCCGGGGTTTCGTCGGTGACCAGGGCGCCCACCAGGGCTCCGGCGCCGAGCAGCAGCGTGACACCGGAGGTGACGGCCACGACGCGGGGTCCCCGGTCGGTGAGCGCGGCCATCGCCCGGGTGTAGGCGATACGGCGGGTGCGGGCGGGGTCCAGGTTCTCGTCCGGGTAGTCGAGTGCCACGGCGGTCCGCTCGGCCCGGGCGAGTCGCCAGGCACGATGGCCCAGCCAGCCGATGAGCCCCAGCAGGACGACGAGCAGCGGCGGGATCACGGACGCCTGCCAGGTCAGCAGGACCGGCGGGCCCTCGATCGACGCTCCGGTGCCGTCCAGCCAGTCGGACACGCGCTGGGACACGCCGCCGGACATCACCCCGCCCAGTGCGCAGGCCAGCATCGCCACGGCCGGTCCGCCCAGGCCCCGCAGCACGGCCCGCCGGTCGGGGTCGGTACGGTGGAGAACGTGGGCGACGGCACCGAGGACGACCACGAGCAGGCCCTGGATCAGGGCGATCCCGCCGAAGGTCGTGTCACCCGGCAGTCTGCCGTGCGACGTCCATCCGGGGCGCTCCCATCCGGCGTACAGCAGGGCGAGGGCGAGCAGGACGAGCGCGGCGAGCGGCAGACGTCGTACCAAGCGCTCGTCGAGCTCCCGGTCCAGCCGTTTCTCGCTGCGGCCCCGGCGGCACACCACGCACAACACGGCGACCGCGCAGGCCGCGAGGGCCGCTTCCAGGATCAGACCCAGGGTGTCGAGGACGGCGGGGCCGCCGGGCCGGCGGTCGTGGCGGGCGGCGGCGCCGCCGACCGCGGCGGCGACCGTGATCAGGCCGGCGGCGGTGTGGGCGGCACGCAGGCGCGCCACCAGCCGGCGTCCGTACCAGAACCCGGGCCGGCCGAGTGCCGTCGGGCCGCCGTCGGCTTCGGCCTCGGGGGCGCGTTCGATCGGCTGCTGGGACTCGTAGTCGCTCCACGTACGCCGGGACAGGTACCACAGCAGGAGGGTCAGGGCGGTGGGGACGGCCGCGGCGAGGGCTAGCCTGCGGCCCGGGGCGCTCCACCAGCCGCCGTCCGAGACAGTGGGTGAGAGGAAGCCCAGCCAGGTGTGGCGGTCGGCGCAGGCGGTGGTGCCCGCGCACTGCCAGGCCGCCAGATCCAGGGCGACCTCGCAGGCCGCGGCGACGAGCAGCACCGTCAGTGTGAGCCCGGCGAGCCGCACCAGGAGGCCGTACAGACGCACGGCGCGGCGGCGGCCTCGGGCGGTGGGGCGCATCCAGTGGGCGAGGTTGACGACCATGAAGGGCAGCAGCAGCAACCACAGGGCGCGGGTGCCGTTGCCGGAGGTGAGGTTGCACCAGACGTACGCCTCGGGCACCGGTCCGTCGCGGCGGCGGTCGTCGGGGCTGTGCTCGGCGTCGACGTCGTCGGCGCGCCGGAAGACGGCCGCGGTGTCGTCGCCGGTGATCCGCACCGTGCGCGGATCGTTGAGCATCTCCTGCGGCGTGGTCCCGCCCACGCCGTGGACCAGGAGTTCCAGTGCGGTCCCGGTTTCGCCGGGCCGCGCGGCGGGACCGTCCGGTCCGCCGGTCGAGGCATGTTCCCGCGCACGTTCCACTGATTCGCACTTCCCCCGTGACACGCCGTCGGCTCCGTCCGTGCGGGCACAAGGATCTCCACTTCCGCGGCGGCGTACACCTCCTGTCACGGAATCTCCCCGATCCGTGATGAACCGCGGCGACGCATGAACCACGGGTGACATGTGCGCGACGAGCAGTCGGTGGCGCTCCCCGCCCCGCGACATGCGAGGATGAGACGTCCTCGCACCGGAGCCGGGAAGAATGTCCCAGTCGGAGCCGGTGTGGGGTGTGTCGGACGGCATTGAGGCGAAAGGACCGGAGCGTACGTGAGCGAGAATCAGAACCTCCTCGCGGAGCAGCGGAGATCCCTGATCCTCGACGAGGTCCGCCGCCGGGGCGGTGTCCGGGTCAACGAGCTGACCCGCAAGCTCGGCGTGTCGGACATGACGGTCCGCCGCGACCTCGACGCGCTCGCCCGCCAGGGCGTGCTGGAGAAGGTGCACGGCGGCGCGGTCCCGGTGGTCGAGGCGAGTACCCACGAACCGGGCTTCGAGGCCAAGTCCGGCCTGGAGCTGACCGCCAAGGAGGACATCGCGCGCGCCGCGGCCAAGCTGGTCGCGCCGGGCGCGGCGATCGCCCTGTCGGGCGGTACGACGACCTTCGCGCTGGCGCACCAGCTGCTGGACGTCCCGGACCTCACGGTGGTCACCAACTCGGTGCGGGTCGCCGACGTGTTCCACGCGGCGCAGCGCACCTCGGGCCCGCGGCAGGGCGCGGCCACGGTCGTGCTGACGGGCGGGGTGCGCACGCCCTCCGACTCGCTGGTGGGTCCGGTGGCCGACCAGGCGATCGCGGCGCTCCACTTCGACCTGCTGTTCCTGGGGGTGCACGGCATATCGGTCGAGGCCGGTCTGTCGACGCCGAACCTCGCCGAGGCCGAGACGAACCGGCGGCTCGTCCAGTCCGCGCGCCGTGTGGTCGTGGTCGCGGACCACACCAAGTGGGGCAAGGTGGGCCTGAGTTCGTTCGCCTCGCTGGAGCGGATCGACACGCTGGTCACGGACGCCGGTCTGCCGGAGGAGGCGCGCGGGGTGGTCGCCGAGCACCTGCGGCGCCTGGTGGTGGCCGGGGAGCCCGAGGGCGATTCGGACGCCTGACGGGGCGCCGGCCGGGGCGACGATCCACGGTCGCGACCGCTCCCCCTGACGGGGCTCCGGCCGGGGTTGACGCACCTCGGTCTCGACCATTCCCGTTCAGGAGAGCTTGGTCCCTGGCTCGTCGACTGCGCCCGATCCCGGACACCCTCACCGACCGCGGCAACGCCAAGCTCTTCGTCAAGCTCTACGCCTCCGACTACCGCTACGTGTCCCGGATCGGCTGGTTCCGGTGGGACACCACCCGCTTGGGCTCGACTTCGTCGGGAGCGCGCCCGTCCGGCACGTTTTCGCCCGCGTGTGCTGCGCCCCGGTGGAACAGCTCTACGACGGCGGAACAGCTCTACGGCGCGCTCGCGCGCGTGCCCGGCTGCACCGACTGGTTCCGTTCCCGCAGGTGACGGCCGCCCGCCCGGTCGACGCGGGCGCGAGGCGCGAGGCGCCAGGCGCGACATCAGGCTCACGGGCCGCATCCGCTTCCGCGAGTCGATCATCGAGGCGGAGGCGCCCGAGGTGTACGCCTGTGCGTCGACGTCACCGACGTGCCGGGCGTGCGGGCGAGGGCCGAGGAGTGGCGGCTCGCGCCGGTCGGTGGCGGTACCCGGGGTGCGGTGGACGTTCGCCACCGACGGGGCGGCTGCGCACCGGCCGGTCGTGCGGGCGGTGTGCGGGGGCCAGGCGCACGCGTTCCGGGACGCCAGGACGGCACCGGAGCGGCGGCTGGGCACCTGAGGGTCCGGATTCAGTCGTGCCAGACGCCCGTTTTCAGCAGCGAGTCGATCGCGGCCGTGTACGGCTCGATGTCCAGCCCCTGGGCCGCCAGCCAGGCGTCCGAGTAGTACTTGTCGAGATACCGGTCCCCCGGATCGCACAGCAGGGTCACGACGCTGCCCCGCCGCCCCTCCGACACCATCTCGGCGACGATCTTCAACGCGCTCCACAGCCCCGTGCCGGTCGAGCCGCCCGCCTTACGGCCGATGGCGCGCTCCAGGGCCCGCACGGCGGCGACGCTGGCCGCGTCGGGCACCTTCATCATCCGGTCGATCGCGCCGGGCACGAAGCTCGGTTCCATCCGGGGCCGGCCGATGCCCTCGATACGGGAGCCGCAGTCGCAGGTGACGTCCGGATCGCCGGCGGTCCAGCCCTCGAAGAAGCACGAGTTCTCAGGGTCGGCCACGCAGACGCGCGTGTCGTACTGCATGTAGTGGACGTAGCGCGCGAGGGTCGCGGAGGTGCCTCCGGTGCCCGCCGTGGCGACGATCCACGCCGGCTCGGGGAACCGCTCCAGGCGCAGCTGACGGAAGATGGATTCGGCGATGTTGTTGTTCCCGCGCCAGTCCGTGGCCCGCTCGGCGTAGGTGAACTGGTCCATGTAGTGGCCGCCGGTCTCGGCCGCGAGGCGGGCGGACTCCTCGTACATCGTGCGGGGGTCGTCCACGAAGTGACACCGGCCGGAGTGGAACTCGATGAGGCGGATCTTCTCGGCGCTCGTCGTGCGCGGCATGACGGCGATGAAGGGCACGCCGATCAGCTTCGCGAAGTACGCCTCGGAGACGGCCGTCGAGCCGCTGGAGGCCTCGATGACGGGGCGGTCCGGCCGGATCCAGCCATTGCAGAGGCCGTAGAGGAAGAGGGAGCGGGCGAGGCGGTGCTTGAGGCTGCCGGTGGGGTGGGTCGACTCGTCCTTCAGGTACAGATCGATGCCCCACCGCTCGGGCAGGGGGAACTGGAGCAGATGCGTGTCGGCCGAGCGGTTGGCATCGGCCTGGACTCTGCGGACGGCTTCTTTGAGCCACGCCCGGTAGGCGGTGTCGCTGTGGTCGACGTCGAGGGTCACACCGGTCCGGGTCTGCTGGGGAGTGCTCACGAGGGGGCTCCTAACGCCGCGCGCCGTCGACGCGCCGCGCGGCCGACACCTCCGATCATAAGCACCTTGCTCACGCTTCTCACCTGCATAAACGCATCTTTGAGCCCCCCAAAGCGCCCCCAGGGGCAGGGCCGGTGCAAGGGGGCGCGCAGACCGGGGGGCGCATGGGCGGGCGTGCTGCGGGCGCCCCCCGGCGACGGGCTCGCGGGCACTGGTGCTCACCGCCCGGCGGAGGCAGACTGCACGGCGGGACCAAGGCCCCGGCGGGTGACCGCAGGGGTACGACGCAGCGTCCGGAGCCGGCTTCCGGGTACGGGCCGGCGGGGGTTCGGTGGACAACACCGTACGGTCAAGCCGACGTTCGGGCCGGGCACCGCCCCTGAGGGGACCGCGGGTCCGGACGGGGCACACTGGATCAGGACACGAGCCCGTACCGGGCGTCGCGCACGGCGCGCCGGTACACCGAGACGCACCAGGGGGCGGGTGGCATGGGAGAACCGGAGTTCAGGGCCACGGGCGTGCGGATCGGGAAGCGGCTGCGGTCGCTCACCCGGGCCGGGCAGGTCCGGATCAGCGACGGCAGGCTCGAGCTGCTGACCAGCTACGGCAGTGAGATCGACAGCGCGCCGGTGCAGGCCGTGCGTGCCTCCAGGCCCTGGTTCGGCCCCGATGACCGGGCCACGGCGGATCTCAACGGCAATCGGTACCTGCTCACCCTGGGCGATCACGACCCCGCACCGGGAGAGCCGGGCCCGCCGGCCGCGCGGCGCTTCATCGAAGCCGTGCGCCGGGCGTCGGGGCGTGACGGCTGAGATGTCCGCGAGTTGCGGTACCTCATCCCCTGCGCCACTCTGGTCTCACGTCACTCTGGGTTTACCGGCGATAACGCTGCGAACCAGCCCGCCGGCCACGACAGCAGGCGGCAGCGTCACGCAGGCGCCCTGCTGGATCCGAACTCCGTGTTCTTCCGGACCTCACGTCGGGGAGTCGCAGCCGTGATCAGCTACCCAAGCAGGCACTGCACGGTGGAGCTCCAAGCCCTGCCGTCGCGGATCGGCCAGGTCCGCAGAATCGTATCTGCGCAGTTGCGCTACTGGCATCTCGACCCCCTGATCGACCGGGCCTCGCTCGGCGTGACGGAGCTGCTGTCCAACGTCCACCGGCACGCCCAGCCCGACAAGACGTGCACCGTGGAGATAGAGCTGCTGCTCGACCGGCTCACCGTCTCGGTGCGCGACGGCGATCCGCGGATGCCCGTGGTCGACGACGCCGAGCCGCTGGCGACCTGCGGACGCGGGCTCGCGATGGTGGCCGCCATGAGCGAGAGCTGGGGCGTCCGGCCGGACGGCGAGTCCGGCAAGGTCGTGTGGTTCACGCTACCGACGTCTCCTCCCGTGGTGACGGCGCCGCCGCTCCGGTCGCGGCGCACGGTCCAGGAGAAGCCCGCGCGCAGGTTCGCCGAGGTCGGGGCCTCCACCGACGGGCTCCGGCCCGACCATGCTCCCGCCCGGTCCGCCGTTGCCGGCTGACCGGGCGGTGACCACCGTTCCTCCGGGGGTTCGGGACACGTGCGCCGCCGGGTGCGCCCCCGGGGCGCACGTCGCTCCGTGGCGACGACCCGCAGTACGTCCGGGCATGCCGCGCGCCGGGCCGGACGCGGTCCCGCAAGAGGAGCGGCCGGGGTGTCGAGGCCGGCCGGTCCTCTTGCCCTTGCGGGACTGACCGAGGCGTCGAGGCCGGCCGCGCCGCGCATCAGGGCGGACGGGCCGGAGCCCAAGGGCCCCGCGACCGCGGTGAAGCGGCCGGGAGGGTCATGGTGACGACGTCGAGGGCGCGTACGGCGCTGCCGCCACCGCCGTACGCCTTCACCGCGCCGACGACCGGGGCGGCGGGTCGCGTCGTCGTCGGGGCGGCCATCGTGGTCATGCCGCGCCTCCCTTGCGGCCGCATCTGGCTCCTGACGGCCCGTCATTAGCCCACCACGCCACGGACTCGCGGATGCCGGAAGCCGTACTCGCCCTCGCCGAGGCGGGGTTCGGCGACCGGCTGCTGCTGGGCGCGGACAAGCCGCCTGTTCATGACAGAAGGGGAGAGCTGATCACGCGGGGCGGGACCGGAGCAACCCCTTGGCAGGAGTCTTTGAACGCTGGTCGTGAGGTGTGCACGGCTGGATGATCTGGCATGTGGCGTCTGACGGGGAGGGCAGGCGGTACTGCCGGGAGTGTGGTGATCCGCTTCCGTTGTCGATGGCGGCAGAGGGACGCTGGGCTGCGGCCTTCGCAGCGCCGGGCGTCGGCGAGGTGCCGCAGCCGCCGTCCGAGGCCACCGTCCAACCCGTCGACGGGGACGGGCGGACGGTGGGCGTTTCGGGGGGCTCCGCGACGGGTGTGCCACGTCTCCTCAAGGGACTCGCAGGCGCTCCTCACGGATCTGGGGCGCCCGGTCACGGCACAGGTGACGAGACGGGACCCGGCGGGTCTAGTGCCGTGGCAGGCAACGTTTGCCCGTCAAGGAGCGGCGTCCGGTGCGTGCTCTCGGCGTGCCGGGTGCAAGCCCTCGTACTGGGTGTACTTGGGCTTGCGCCCGGTGCGGCGAGAGTGCGTGCCGGGCGTCGCGACGGGGCGAACGTTGCCTGCTGCGGCACTAGCCGCAGGTGCCCTCGATGGCCCAGGCGTTGTCGATCTCGTCGGTCGTGCCGAGATGGGTCTCGCCCGGCGGGACGCACCTCTTGATGTCGGTCGGCCACCAGTCGATGTCGACCTGGATCTTGACCCAGGTGCTGCCGCAGTGTCCGTAGTACGAGTCTGTCTGCGTCTCGTAGTAGCCGCAGGCCTTGACCCCCATCTCTGCGGCTTTCCCCTCGGGCGCGGCGTGGGCACTTCCGGAGAGCGCCGTGCCCGCGAGGAGTACAGCGCTGAACGCGGCCGCGGCGAGACGGAGCTTGCTTGCGGTTTTCTGCATGGAAGGGTTCCTCACTTGTGCGAGTCGATGGAAGGAGGCGACTTCGGCTGGTGGAAAGGTGCCTTGCCTGCGAGCGGCTGTCGGCACGCGAGGTGCAAGGCGGCACTCGCGCCGCCCGGCTCACGGACAAAGTCCCCCGGCTGCCGCGGTGTCGTGCACACCGCGGTCCGCCCGTCGACCGGGATGGCGCGTCCGGCGATCGGGGCAGCGCTCACACACTCACACGGCGGTGTCATTGCTGTCAGCACCTGGGGCCATGCACGATCCCTGGCCGTCGATAAGGTCGACCTTATGACTGCAGGCAGGCAGTGGGGAGCTGACGCCGGTTCAGGCGCTGGCAAGTCGGGGAACCGAGCCTTCATCAACTTCGGCTCTACCTCACGCTGCGCGAGGAACTCCACTTCCACCCCGGAGCCGTTCCCCTTCCCCCAACCTCACTCCGGGAAGCTGCCCACGATCGACCGAGACCACCCAACGTAACGAAGCACTGCTAAGAGCCGGTCTTCTCGTCGAAGCTGGCGAAGTAGGCCGCCGCCATGTCCTCGTCGGCGTGGCCCTGGGCGGCGGCGCGCTCCATGCGGGCGGCGGCCGCTTCGGCGACATCCAGGCGTACGCCGTTGTCGGCGCCGGCCTGGACGATCAGCCGGGCGTCCTTGGCGGCCGTGGTCACCGCGAACTGGGGCGGTGTGAGCCTGTCCTGGAGAACGAGATCGGACTTGGCGCGCAGATAGCCCATGTCGAGCGGGCCACCGGCGACGAGGTCGAAGAAGCCGTCCGGGTCGACGCCGAGGGCCTTGGACAGGGCGAGGGCTTCGCCGGCGGCGGTCGTGACGGCGAGGACCCAGCTGTTGGCGACCAGCTTGAGGCGGGTCGCGCCGCCCGCCGCGCCGTCCTCGCCCGACCAGACGGTACGGGCGCCGACCGCGTCGAACACCGGTGTGACCCTCTCCCGCCCCTCGGTGGGGCCGGCCGCGAGCACGGTCAGCTTCCCGGCCTCGGCGGGCTGGCGGGTGCCCAGGACGGGGGCGTCGTAGAAGACCAGGCCGTGCCGGTGGGCGAAGGCGGCCAGTTCGGCGATGTCCTCGATGCCCGCGGTGGTGGACTGCACCCAGGCGGTGCCCGGGCGCAGGGCGGGGACGGCCTCGCGCATGGTGTCCAGCGCCGCGGGACCGTCGTAGAGCATGGTCAGGACGACGTCGGCGTCCTGGACGGCCTGCGCGGGGGTGTCGGCGATGCGCACGCCCTCGGCGGCCAGCGGTTCGGCCTTGGCCCGGGTGCGGTTCCAGGCGTGGACCGTGTGTCCGGCGCGGGCGAGGTTGCGGGCCATCGCGGCGCCCATGATGCCGGTGCCCAGGACGCTCACGGTGAGCTTGTCGGTCATTGCGTCTGCTTCCTCGGTGGTGCGGTGTGGGCGGACTGCCCGAGGACCAGCCTGCCCGCTCGGCGACGAGCCTTCCCGCAGGCGGCGCGGACAAGCCTGACACCCGTGGGGGCAGGCTCTTCGGAGCACGTCCGGACCGCGCTCACCCCCGCGCGGTCAGCGCTCGGAGCGGATCGTCCAGGACGGGCTGCCAGGCCAGTTCCGCCGCGCCGACCAGGCTGTTGTGGTCGAGCGTGCACGGCAGGATGGGGACGCCGCCGCTCTGCCCCCACAGGCTGCGGTCGGCCACGACCGCGCGCAGGCGGCCGGGGTCGGCGTCGAGGAGGGTGCGGTGCAGGCCGCCGAGGATGATGCGGTCCGGGTTGAGGATGTTGACCAGGCCGGCCAGGCCCAGACCGAGACGGTCGATCAGGGCTTCGGCGGCGGCGCGGACGCCCGGGTCGTCGTAGTGGTGGCGGATCAGGTCGATGGACTGCTGGAGCAGGGACACCTCGGGGCCGGGTTCGCGCCCGGCCTGCGTGAGGAAGGCCAGCGGGTCGGTCTCGACATCGAGGCAGCCGCGGCCGCCGCAGTGGCAGGGACGGCCCTCCGGGTGCACGGTGAGGTGCCCGACCTCCAGCGCGAGGCCCGAACTGCCCCGGTGCAGGCGGCCGTCGAGGACGAGCGCGCCGCCGACACCGCGGTGACCGGTGGCCACGCACAGCAGGTCGCGAGCGCCGCGGCCGGCGCCGTGCCGGTGCTCGGCGATCGCGGCGAGGTTGACGTCGTTCGCGGCGAACGCGGGCCCGACGATTCCGGCCGCGCGCACCTGCTCGGCGAAGATGTCCCGGACCGGCGCGCCCGCGGGCCAGGCCAGATGGAGGGGGTTCAGCGCCAGACCCTCGGGTTCGGCGACGGCGGACGGTACGGCGAGACCCGCGCCCACACACCGCAGTCCGGTCTCGCGCAGCAGCTCGGCACCGGCCGCGACGACCGAGGCGAGCACCTTGGCCGGGTCGGCGTCGACGACCTCGCAGCCGGGCGCGGTGGCGACGATCCGGCCGCCCAGCCCGACCAGCGCCGCCCGGAAGCCGTCGGAGTGGACCTGCGCCGCGAGCGCGACGGGCCCGTCGTCGGCGACGGCCAGCCGGTGCGAGGGCCTGCCCTGCGAGCCGGCCGCCGCGCCGGGCCGGGCGTCGACCCGGATCAGCCCGAGCGCCTCCAGCTCGGCGGCGACCGCGCCAGCCGTCGCCCGGGTCACCCCGAGCTCGGCGGTGAGGACGGCCCGGGTCGGCGCGCGTCCGGTGTGCACGAGCTCCAGCGCCGGTCCGAGCGCTCCGCGCCCCCGGTCCAGCCGCGTCCTCGACGTGCTCCCGTCCCCCGCCTGCCGGGGGTCCGCCTTCCCGCTCATGAGGGCGAGTCTCCCATGATCCGCCCGGTGGTGGCCCGGCGTGCCCGCCGGGAGCCGGGGTGTCCGCGGAGTCCTGCCTGCCGCGACGCCCGTGGCCACCCCCCTCGTGCACACCTTCAGCGGCCACTGACCCGGAGTGTGATGTTGAGCCGGCCTGTCAGGCCCAGCCCCGGCGGTGCCGTGCCGGTGTGGACGCGGGGGACGCCGTGGTAGGCGAGGCGGGCAGGGCCTCCGAAGACGAACAGGTCGCCGCTGCGCAGTGCGACGTCGGTGTAGGGCCGCGTGCGCGTCCGCGTGTTGCCGAAGCGGAAGACGCAGGTGTCACCGAGGCTCAGCGACACCACCGGCGCGTCCGACTTCTCGTCGCTGTCGCGGTGCATGCCCATGCGGGCGCCGGCGTCATAGAAGTTGATCAGCGCGATGTCGTAGTCCGGGGCGGGTCCTCCCAGGGTGTCGCGGACCGCCCGGCGGCCCAGTTCGCCGAGCCACCGCGGGAACGGCTTCACCGGGGCGCCGTCCCCGTCGGCGACCGTGCGGGCATAGCCGTACGGGTACCAGTGCCAGCCGAGGCAGACCTGCCGGGCGGTCATGGTGCCGCCGCCCGGGGTGCGGACGGTGCGCAGGCCGGCGGGTGGCCGGGCCCACGCGCGGCAGGCGTCCAGCAGTGCCCTCTGTTGTTCCGCTTCCAGCCAGTCAGGCAGGTGGACGGCACCGGGCGCCACCTGCGTATGGGCTCTGGAGAACAGCTCGGCGTCCATGCCTTCCATGGTGCCCGACCCGTCCTGAGCTGCGGCTCGGCTAGCCTGGTCGCACGATGAACGACCGTATGACGACGCCGTGGGGCGAGCCGGCGCTGACCCGTTTCCCCGAGGACCCGCGCGACAGGCTGCGCGCCTGGGACGCCTCGGACGCATATCTGCTGCGGCATCTCGCCGAGGAGCGGGTGCCGCTGGACGGCACGGTCGTGGTCGTCGGGGACCGTTGGGGGGCACTGGTCACGGCGCTCGCGGCGCACGGGCCGGTGCAGATCACCGACTCCTACCTCGCGCAGGAGGCGACCCGCGCCAACCTCGCGCGGGCCGGGGCCGAGCCGGGCGCGGTCCGGCTGCTCACCACGCAGGACCCGCCGCCGGAGCGAGTCGACGTGCTGCTGGTGCGGGTCCCCAAGAGCCTGGCGCTGCTGGAGGACCAGTTGCTGCGTCTGGCGCCGGCCGTGCACGCGGGGACGGTCGTCGTCGGCACGGGCATGGTGAAGGAGATCCACACCTCGACGCTGCGGCTGTTCGAGCGGATCCTCGGCCCGACCCGCACCTCGCTCGCCGAGAAGAAGGCCCGGCTGATCTTCTGCACGCCTGATCCGGCGCTGGAGCGGCCCGGCAGTCCGTGGCCGTACGTCTACGCGCTGCCGGACGACATCGGCCCGGCTGCGGGCAGCACGGTCGTGAACCACGCCGGGGTCTTCTGCGCCGACCGGCTCGACATCGGGACGCGGTTCTTCCTGCGGCACCTGCCGGACGGCCGGGGCCGCCGGGTGGTGGATCTGGGGTGCGGCAACGGCGTGGTGGGCACCGCGGTGGCGCTCGCCGATCCGGACGCCGAGGTGCTGTTCGTGGACGAGTCGTTCCAGGCCGTGGCCTCGGCGGAGGCGACGTACGAGGCCAACGGCGCGCCGGGGCGTGCCGAGTTCCGGGTCGGCGACGGGCTGGCGGGCGTGCCGTCCGGCAGTGCCGACCTGGTCCTCAACAACCCGCCCTTCCACTCCCACCAGGCGACGACCGACGCCACGGCCCGGCGGATGTTCACCGGGGCGCGGCGCACGCTGCGGCCGGGCGGGGAGCTGTGGGTGGTCGGCAACCGGCACCTCGGTTACCACGTCACGCTGCGGAAGCTGTTCGGCAACAGTCAACTGGTCGCGAGCGACCCGAAGTTCGTGGTGCTGAAGGCGGTCAGGCGCTAGCGGCACCGAGGATCCGCAGGGTTCTGGCCACCGCCCGTGTCATCGCCTCCCGCGCGAGGGTCAGGTAACCGCGCGGGTCGACCGCCTCGGGCCGCTCGGCGAGGAACTCCCGGATCGCGCCGGTCAGTGCGATGTTCAGGGCGGTGCCGATGTTGACCTTGGCGATGCCGCCCGCGACGGCCGCCGTGAGTTCGCCGTCCGGTACGCCGGAGGAGCCGTGCAGGACGAGCGGGACGTCCAGTGCGGCCGACAGGCGTGTGAGCAGGGCGTGGTCGAGGGCCGCCGTGCGGGTGGTCATGGCGTGGGAGCTGCCGATGGCGACGGCCAGGGCGTCCACGCCCGCGTCGGCGACGAACGCCCGGGCCTCCTCGGGGTCGGTGCGGGCGCCGGGGGCGTGCGCGTCCAGCGGGGGGCTGCCGTTCTTTCCGCCGATCTGGCCCAACTCGGCCTCGATCCAGAGCCCGTGGGCGTGTGCCCAGTCGACCGCCGCCCGGGTCGCGGCGAGGTTCTGGGCGTAGGGGAGCCGGGCCGCGTCGTACATCACGGAGCTGAAGCCGGCGTCCGCGGCCCGGCGCAGCAGTGCGTCGCTCCGCACGTGGTCGAGGTGCAGGGCTACGGGGACGGCGGCGTGTTCGGCGGCGGCGACGGCGGCCCGGGCGAGCGGAAGCAGTTGTCCGCCGCGGAACTTGACCGCGTTCTCGCTGACCTGGAGGACGACGGGGGCGTGCGCGGACTCGGCGCCCGCGATGACGGCCTCGACGTGTTCCAGGGTGATGACGTTGAAGGAGGCGACGGCCGAGCCGGCCGCGGCGGCGCGGGTGACGAGGTCGCCGGTGGTGGTCAGGGGCACGGGGCCTCCCGGGTCAGGGCGCGAGGATCACCGAGCGGGTGAGGTGGCGCGGGCTGTCGGGGTCCAGCCCGCGGGACGCGGCGACGGCGACCGCGAGGCGCTGGACGCGGATCAGTTCGGCGAGCGGGTCGAGGCGCCCGGCGATCCACAACGCGCCGGTGCCGCGCACCTGTTCGGCCAGTCCGTCCGGCGCGTCGCCCAGCATCCAGGTCGCCGTCCCCGTCGTGCTGACGCTGATGGGGCCGTGCCGGTACTCCATGGCCGGGTAGGACTCCGCCCAGGCCAGTGCGGCCTCGCGCATCTTCAGCCCGGCCTCGTGGGCCAGACCGACGGTCCAGCCGCGCCCCAGGAAGGTGAACTGCCCACATTCCACCAGTGGTTCGGGCAGCGGTTCCGTCAGGGCCGTGCGGGCGTCGGTGACGGCCGCGTCGGGGTGGAGGCCGAGGTGGGCGCGGAGCAGGGTGAGGGCCGTGGTCGCGAACCGGGTCTGGACGACGGAGCGTTCGTCCGCGAAGTCCAGGACGGCCAGGTCGTCGGCGGCCGTCCGCACGGGTGTGTCCGGGTCGGCGGTGACCGCGGTGGTGGCGGTGCGGCCCCGCAACCGGCTCAGCAGGTCCAGGACCTCGGTCGTGGTGCCGGAGCGGGTGAGGGCGACGACCCGGTCGTAGTGGCGGCCGTGGGGGAACTCGGAGGCCGCGAACGCGTCGGTCTCGCCCTGGCCCGCGCCCTCGCGCAGGGCCGCGGCCGCCTGCGCCATGAAGTACGAGGTGCCGCAGCCGACGATCGCGACCCTCTCCCCCGGCAACGGCAGCACTTTCGCGTACCGGGCCGCCTGGGACGCGGCGCGGGCCCAGCAGGCGGGCTGGTCCGCCAGCTCGTCCTCGACATGCGTCATACCGCACCCTCCGTTCTGATTTTTCCTGCACGATATAGCCAGCTTTCGAGCATCATCAAGCATCTGGCCGGATCGGGTGCGCTAGGGTCGCCGGAAATCGAGAGAGGGAGGTCCTGATGTCGCGCGACGCCCGCTGGAAGGCACTGCTGGAACTGCTCGTGGAGCGCGGCCGGCTGGACGTCGAGGACGCGGCGGCGGAGCTCGGGGTGTCGGCGGCGACGATCCGCCGTGACCTCGACGGGCTCGCCGAGCAGCAGATGCTCGTGCGCACCCGGGGCGGGGCGGTCGTGCACGGCGTGTCCTACGAACTGCCGCTGCGCTACAAGACGGCCCGCCACGCCTCCGAGAAGCAGCGCATCGCCAAGGCGGTGGCGGATCTGGTGGCGCCGGGCGAGGCGGTCGGGCTGACCGGGGGGACGACCACGACCGAGGTGGCACGGGCCCTGGCGCTGCGCGGGGACCTGACCTCCGGATCGCCCGCCCTGACCGTCGTGACGAACGCGCTGAACATCGCCAACGAGCTGGCCGTACGGCCTCAGTTCAAGATCGTGCTGACCGGCGGGGTGGCGCGGCCCCAGACGTTCGAGCTGGTCGGGCCGCTCGCGGACGGGGTGCTCGGGCAGATCACCGTCGACGTGGCGGTGCTCGGCGTCGTCGCCTTCGACGTGACCCACGGCGCCGCGGCGCACGACGAGGCGGAGGCGGCGATCAACCGGCTGCTGTGCCAGCGGGCGGAACGGGTGGTGGTGGCCGCCGACTCCAGCAAACTCGGGCAGCGGGCGTTCGCCCGGATCTGCGCGGCCGAGGCGGTGGACACGCTGGTCACGGACACGGCGGCCGACGCGCAGACGGTGCGGCGGTTCGAGGAGGCCGGGCTGCGGGTCGTCACGGTCTGACGGTGAGGGCCCGACGGCGGCGCTCCGACAGCGCACGTCCGTCCGCGGCCCTAGGCTGGGGCTGAGGCGCCTACCGGGCAGGGAGGCCGTCATGGGCGGAGCGGCACGCGACCGGGGCGTGGCGAGCGGCCGGCGGTATGTACCGATCGCCGAGCACGGGCTGATCGGCGATCTGCGCAGTGTGGCCCTGGTGGGCACCGACGGCACGATCGACTGGTACTGCTGCCCGGCCTTCGACGCGCCGAGCGTGTTCGCCGCGATCCTGGACGCGGAGCGCGGCGGCTGCTTCGAACTGGCGGCGACCGTGCCGGCGCGGACCAAGCAGTTCTACTTCCCCGACACCAACGTCCTGATCACCCGGTTCTTCACCGAGGACGGGGTCGGCGAGGTGCAGGACTTCATGCCGGTCGGCGGCGGGCCGGCCGAGGCGGAGCGGCACCGGCTGATCCGGCGGGTGGTGTGCGTGCGGGGCTCGATCCCCTTCCGAACGCGCGTGGCGCCCCGGTTCGACTACGGCTCCCTGCCGCACACCCTCCGGCTGAGCGGGGACACGGCGGTGTTCGAGACGGAGGGGATGGCGCTCGCGCTGACCGCGACGGTGCCGCTGGAGGCCGACGGCCCGGACGTGCGCGGCGAGTTCAAACTCTCCGAGGGCGAGCCGGCGGTGTTCGCGCTGGACAAGGTCGGCGGCGATGTGGCGCCCCGGAGGTGCGCGCGCACGGAGGCCGAGGAGCAGTTCGAGGCGACGGTGGCGTACTGGCGGCACTGGCTGGCGGCGTCCCGGTACAAGGGCCGCTGGCGGGAGATGGTGCACCGCTCGGCCCTGACGCTGAAGCTGCTCACCTACGCGCCGACCGGGGCGATCGTGGCCGCGCCGACGACGAGCCTGCCCGAGGAACTCGGCGGCGAACGCAACTGGGACTACCGGTACGTGTGGGTGCGGGACGCGGCGTTCTGCGTCTACGCCCTGCTGCGGCTGGGCTTCAGCGGCGAGGCCGAGGCCTTCATGGACTTCGTGACCCGGCACATCAGCCCGGGCGACGGCAAGCACTCCGGCCCGCTGCAGATCATGTACGGCATCGACGGCCGCGCCGAGCTGCCCGAGCGCGCCCTGGACCACCTGGAGGGCCACCACGGCTCCGCGCCGGTGCGGGTCGGCAACGCGGCGGCCGATCAGCTCCAGCTCGACATCTACGGCGCGCTGATCGACTCGATCTACCTGTACGACAAGTGGGCCAAGCCCATCTCCAGCGGTCAGTGGGACGACGTGTGCGCGCTGGTGGACTGGGTGTGCCTGCACTGGGACCAGCCCGACGAGGGGATCTGGGAGACGCGGGGCGGGCGCAAGAACTTCCTGTACTCGCGGTTGATGTGCTGGGTGGCGATCGAGCGGGCCATCCGGATGGCCAACCGGCGCGGCCTGCCCGCGGACCTGCCGAGCTGGCGGGAGTGCCGCGACACGATCTACCGGCGGATCATGAGCCGGGGCTGGTGCGCGCGGCGCGAGGCCTTCGTCCAGCACGAGGACGGTGACGTGCTGGACGCCGCCGTGCTGATGATGCCGCTGACGAAGTTCATCGCCCCGACCGATCCGAAGTGGCTGTCGACGCTGGACGTGCTCACCGAGGAGCTGGTGTCCGACTCCCTGGTCTACCGCTACGACCCTCGGTCGAGCCCGGACGGGCTGCGCGGCGACGAGGGCACGTTCTCCATCTGCTCGTTCTGGTACGTCGAGGCGATGGTGCACGCCGGCCGGATCGACGAGGCGCGCCTGGCCTTCGAGAAGATGCTGACGTACGCCAACCATCTCGGTCTGTACGCCGAGGAGATCAGCCACACCGGGGAGCAGCAGGGCAACTTCCCGCAGGCGTTCACCCACCTGGCGCTGATCAGCGCGGCGTTCAACCTGGACCGTGCGCTGGGCTGACGCTCAGTGCCCGTGGCCGTCCTCCGCATGCCCCCTGGGGGGGTGCCGGGTGCGGCCACCGCTTCCCCGGCGCGGACCTGGCCGCCTCCGGCCTGCTCACCCCCGATGATCGCGGGCCCGGCTCTCGTCGGTCTTCGTGGTCGGCAACTCGCTGCGGCTGCGGGCCTTCCGGGCCGCGGACCGAGACGTCGGCGGATCAGCGGAGGCGCCACACGCTCAGTGTCCCTGCTCACCGCCGGTGGCCGTCCGCCGTCCGGGCACTCGGGAGGTACCGGCCCGCAGGGGCGCCGAGCGTGCGCCGGGCGTGAGCCGGTACCGTGCTGGGGAAGGCCACTGCGGGGAGAAGCACATGACCGATCCGACGACGACAGACGCGGACGCCCCCCGTCCGCTCCGAAACGCCCGGGACTTCACGGAGGGACGGGACCGGCTCCTGGGCGCCGTGTTCGGCGATCTCAGGGCCGTGGACGGCGCGTTGTACGCGGCGGTGGCCGCCACCCCCACGCCGACCCTGGACCGGACACTGCGCCACCTGTCGCACGCGGCCGATCACTCCAAGATCTCGTTCGCCATCGCCGCCGCCCTGGCGCTGGCCGGAAAGCGGCCGCGCAGGGCCGCCCTCGTCGGCGTCGGCGCGATCGCCGTGGCATCGGCTTCCGCCAATCTGCTCGGCAAGCGCCTGGTGCGCCGGGCGCGGCCCGACCGCGAGGCAGCCCGGGTGACGGTGGACCGGCACGTCAAGATGCCCACCTCGGCGTCGTTCCCGTCCGGGCACACGGCGTCGGCGGTCGCGTTCGCCACCGCCGTGGGCGTGGTCCTCCCTCCCGCCGCGGTACCGCTCGGGGCGCTGGCGAGCGCCGTCGGCTACTCCCGTGTGCACACCGGCGTGCACTACCCGGGCGATGTGGCGGCGGGCGCGGTCCTCGGGATCGCGAGCGCCGCTGCGGCGCTGGCGGCGGCAGCGGCCACTCCATCGGCGCGGACACAGGCCCTCCTCACGGCGGCTGGTTCATGGCCGCGGATCAGCGTCGTCGGCGCCCTGCGCGGGTGACGCGCGGCCGGGCCGGGGGAAGGGGGCTCAACCCCCGCGCCCGGCCCGGCTGTACTGACGAACGCGTACGCGGCTCGGGCGGCCCGGTGCGCACCGGGCCGCCCGCCCAGGTGCTGGAGCCGGACCCGCTGGTCCGCGTCCGGCGGGAGTAGCACCCGCGGCCCGTCGGCGGGGCGGCACCGGTCCTCGTGGCGGTGGCGAGGGCCCTGGGGCGCACCAGCGGCCCCTGGACGGAGTTTCGTTTGAGCCCCCTCAAGCCCTCCCTCAAGGCGCTCTGCCGCTACATCCCCTGGTGCGGCGGCGTCGTTCCGGGCAGCGCGTACTCGTCACGCCGGCCGCACATGCCGAAGCCGCCGAGCCGGGTGGGCGCGGCCTCGTGGGCGGTGGCCTCGCCCAGGTAGGCGGGATCGCCGGCGGCCAGGGCGTCGAGCTGGGCGCCGGTGCGTTCCGCGGTGGCCAGGGCGCCCTCGCGCCACAGGGCCTGCCAGGTGGGCACCTTGTCGCGCACGATCCGGGCGGCGGCGTGCTGGAACTCCAGGTACGGGCCGTTGTCGCCGGCGACGAGGGCTTCACGCAGGACGAGGTAGCCCTCGACGGCTAGGTCCCTGCGGCGCCGGGCGGCGGCGGCCGTCTCCGGTCCGGTGCCGGGCGGCAGTGACGCGGCGGCGGCGTACCGGCCGGGGTCGGCGAGCACCTCGGGCGGGAAGGTGAACACGGCGTCCCCGGCCTCGGGCAGACCGCTGTTCTGCATCAGCACGGTGATGCGCAGATCGCCGCCCTGGACCATGCGGTGCACGGTGCCCGGTGTGAACCAGGCGAGGGAGCCGGCTTCGAGGGGGATGTCCCGGTAGCCGTCGGGGCTCAGCGTCTGCACCGCTCCCCGGCCGCCGGTGACGACGTACGCCTCGGTGCACACCAGGTGCAGGTGCGGGCTGCCGCCGCAGACCCCGTCGGCGGCCTCCCAGTCGTAGGCGCTGAGGTGGGAGAGGCCGATCGCGCCGGGCAGCGGGTGCGCAAGGCCCGCCGGCTCGGCTTCGCTCACCACGGCAGGTCCTTCAGATGCGCGCCGACCCGGTCGCGGTCCCAGGCGCCGTCGGCGACGACGAGGCGGTACCGGTAGGCGAAGGACTCCCCCGGCGGCAGCTCGAACTCCTCGAAGAACGCCCAGGAGAACGCGACCGTCGGGAACGGCTCGGAGCGGACGAACCAGTGCGACGCGTGGACGGCGGACGTCTCGTCGAGGTTCTCCGGCGCGTGCGCGAAGACCAGGGTGGAGTGGCCGTCGACGTCGTCGTGCTCGGTGGTGAAGGCGAGCCAGGGCCCCTGGGTGCCCATCAGTGTGCCCGCGTCGCCGTCGGTGTCCGGGGCGAAGACCGCGCCGCCGGTGAAGTCGCGCGGGCCGCGCCACTGGAGTCCGGTGTATCCGGCCATCTCACGGCCCGCGGTGGTCGGGGAGCCGAAGGCGAGAGGTTCCGAACGGGTGTTGGTGAGTCGGATCGACCAGTCCAGGGCCCAGGAACCGGCCTCCTCGTCCACCGAGTGGACGGTCAGCCCGCGGACCTCGCGCGCCCACTCCTCGCCGCCGTGTTCGATCCAGGTGAGGTGTTCGGTGAGGGCGAGGCGGTCGTCCTCGACGGTGAGGGCCGCGAAGCCGTCGTGCCGCATCGAGCCGACACGCTCGGGCAGGGGGAGGTAGCCCTCGCCGTGGACGTAGCAGTTGCCGCCCCAGAAGTTCTGGCCGGACAGATGGCTCGCGGTCATCTGCAGACCCTTGTGCCAGCGGTGGTCGTTCGGGCGGTAGCCGGTGACCGTGCGGCCGGAGAGCGTGCGCACCGGGTGGGCGTAGGGCTTGCGGGACTCGAAGGGATCCGGGTCGGGGCGGTAGACGTAGCGGAGGATCTCCGTGCCGTTCGCCGCCGTGACGGCGATGTTCTCGCCGTACGTGTGGGTGACGCGGATGGTCATGCGCGCTCCTTGGGGGCCCAGTCGGGGTACTCGCCGTGCATGGCCTCGTAGAAGGGGTCTCCGGGCACGATCTCCCCCGCGTGCACCGGCCGGCCGGTGAACGCCGCCTTGTACAGGGCGGCGGCGAACTCCAGGGTGGCGCGGGCGTCGCGGCCGCTGCCCGGGGGCCTGGTGCCGGTGTCATAGGCGTCGAGGAGTGCGCCCAGCTGGGCGGTGTGCGAGCTGGGCACGTCGCTTACGGGGGTGCGCCAGGCGGTGGCCCGCTCGGAGGCGACGTGCGGGGCCGGGGTGTAGGTCCAGCTGTCGTTGCCGTGGCCGTACAGGTGGGTGAGCTCGACCGTGGCGTCCGCGCAGTCGACCCGGATGCGGCTCACCTCGTCCGGGGACAGCACGCTGTTGACGACGGTGGCGAGGGCGCCGCTACGGAAACGCACCAGGGCGGTGGAGACGTCCTCGCTCTCGGTGTCGTGGACCAGACGGGCCGCCATCGCGCGGATCTCCTCCCACTCCCCGAGCAGGTGCAGCATCAGGTCGTACTGGTGGATGCCGTGGCCCATGGTCGGGCCGCCGCCCTCGCTGGCCCACTTCCCGCGCCACGGCACCGCGTAGTACGCGGCGTCCCGGTGCCAGGTGGTCTGGCAGTGCGCGACCAGCGGGGCTCCCAGCTCGCCGCTCGTGATCAGCTCGCGGGCGTGCACGGCGCCGGATCCGTAGCGGTGCTGGAAGACGACCGCCGCGTACGCGCCGGAGGCCTCCTCGGCGGCGGCGATCTCGTCGTACTCGGCGAGCGACAGGGTGAGGGGCTTCTCGCACAGCACCCAGGCGCCCGCCTTCAGCGCGGCCACCGTCTGGTCGCGGTGCAGGGAGGGTGGGGTGCCGATGAGGACCAGGTCGGGGCGTTCGGCGTCCAGCATCGCGTCCGTCGAGGTGTATCCGGCGACCTGGTCACCGGCCAGCTCACGGAAGGCGCCGAGCCGTTCCTGGTCCACGTCGACGGCGGCCACCAGTTCCACCCGGTCGGAGTGGGCCCGCAGCGCGGGCAGATGACTCCCGGCGACGATGGCTCCGGTGCCGACGACGGCCACGCGGCGGCGGGTGGGGGACAAGGACATGCGGCGCTCCTCGGACGGCCGGCGGACACACGCTGGGAAAGCGCTTGCACTCGGTAGGGACCCTAGGCGGGAGAGAATGTCTGGACAACCCCCTGCGACGACCTGCACAAGGTCTGCCCGCGCATCGCCCCAGCTCGGGACAGAGATGCGGATGGTTGTCCCCGCCATGGAAACGGTGTTCTCCGCGTCGTCGCCGGGCCCGACCGCCCCCGGGGCGATCGGATGACAGGCCGTCCCCGCCGTCGTGTCGCACCGCGTCTTCCGCAGGTCCCGGCCGACAGCCCGGCCACCGTCGCGGGACGTCGGCCGCGGCATCCGAGGGGCCGTCGGCCGCGCCGCGCGGTTGTGACCACGACGACCGGCCCTGATGGTCACCGCCCGCGGGAGGTGACCATCAGGGCCGGTCCGGTCGAGTCAGGACTCGACGATCTTGCGTACGTTCTCCACGGAACCACAGCCGGCCTTCAGCTGACGCTCGCGCTCCTGCGCGAACGCCCGGCCCAGCTCCTCCCGGCGCTCCATCGCCACGTTCTCCCGCGCGCCGTTGAGGATGGTGCGCTCTTCCTCGTCGGCGTGGTGGGTGACGGCTTCGACGAGCTCCTCGAGCTTCGAATCCCACTCCTCGGAGCCGACCTCGTCGACCTCGAGGAGCTCCAGGAGGGCCTCGTTACCCTCGTCGTGCTCGTGCTCGCCGTGCTCGACCTCTTCGTCGTCGATGTTCTTGTACCGCTTGAGCGCCGGGTAGACCTTGGATTCCTCGGCCTGCGCGTGCGCGATCAGCAGATCCGCGAATTCCCGCAACGCACCGGCCCGGTCGGCTTCGACGCTCCGCATCTGGCGGAAGAGGTCTTCCATACGCCGGTGGTCCTGAAGAATGAGTTCTACGACGTCTCGTGTGTCGGCCATGGAACAGGAACGCCTTTCCTCGAAGACATACGGGTCACTTTCGTTTACCCCATTCCTGATGTTCTGTTCGCCTCGGGTGATGGCCTGTCGGCCTACCAGCGATACCAGCGGCCCTTTCGGCCACCACTGTCCGCGGTGCGCAGCACGAAGCCGAGCAGCCACAGGACCAGCACGATCACCGCGATCCACCACAGGGCCTTCAGGGCGAAGCCCGCACCGAAGAGGACCAGGGCCAGCAGCAGGACGAGAAGCAGGGGAACCATAGTTATCAACCTCCGTCCCTCTGATGCCCTGGCTTTAGGCGAACACGCAGTCGCATTTCCGTGTTTCTTCACCCGGATGAGGGGCACCTGGGTCGCTTTTGCCCGGGCGCCGAAAGTGAGGCGGCCGGGTTTCATGGGAACTTGCCCTCGGGAAAGGGGGTTGTCCGCAACTCCCCGGGTGATCGGAGCGCCGGCCGACGCCGGTGTACTGCGCCAACGCCCGCGGCGACGGCTTCGTCCCCCGGCCACCAGCGCATCGAGGTCTTCCACGCCGGCGCCGGCCGTACCCAGAGCTGGCTGCGCGATCCCTACGCCTACGGGGAGGCGTCCGTGCTGCTGCCCGGACAGCACACCGGGCTGCTCCCGGTCATTGCCGTGCGGGAGGGGCCCTTGCACTTCGCCGGTGACCACAGGTCCGTCACGCCGGCCTGGATCGAGGGAGCCCTGGAGTCCGCCGTGCGGGCCGCGCTGGAGATCCACACCTTGCAAGGGGCGCTGAACCGTCACACCCGCGACGGCCCCGGCGCTCCGGCACCGGGGCCGTTCGCTCGCCGTGGTGCGGACGAACCACCACGCGGGCGCCGTTACCGCAATGACCAAAACCTCGGTTGGTCCCGCAAGCGAGACAGCGCGTCCATGCCGCGTGCACCATGTGGCCCACGCCCCCTCCCCCACAGGGCGTGAACTACCCGCATCGACGAACCGACAGGTGGTGGCACTCGTGCGCCTGCGTACCCCCCTCGCCCTGCTCGGGGCCGCCGTGCTCGTGCTCGTCGGACCGCCGCTGCTCACCACCGGCAGCGGCTCCGAGACCGGCACACACATCCCGGGCCTGCGCTTCATGGTCCCCAACACGCCGGGCGGCGGCTACGACATCACGGCCCGCACGGCCGCGAAGAACGCCGAGGACGCCGGACTGACCCACAACGTCGAGGTGTTCAACCTGCCGGGCGCCGGCGGCACGGTCGGCCTGAGCCGGCTGGTGAGCGAGCACGGCAACGGCACGCTCGCCATGTCGATGGGCCTCGGGGTCGTGGGCGCCGTCCGTTCCAACGACGCGCCGAAGACGCTCGCCGACACCACACCGATCGCCCGGCTCACCGAGGAGCAGGACGTGGTCGTGGTCGGCAAGGACTCCCCGTACAAGACGATCGACGACCTGATCGGCGCCTGGCAGGAGGACCCGGGCAAGCTGCCGGTGGGCGGCGGCTCCTCCCCCGGCGGGCCCGACCACCTCGCGCCGATGCTGATGGCCCGGGCCGCCGGCATGTCGCCGAAGCAGGTCAACTACATCCCCTTCGACGGCGGCGGCGAACTGCTCGCCTCGATCCTCGGCAGCAAGGTCGCCTTCGGTGTCTCCGGCGTCGGCGAATACCTGGACCAGATCAAGGCGGGCGAGCTGCGCCTCCTCGCGGTCACCGGCCCGGAACGCGTGGAGGGCCTGGACGCACCCACGCTGAAGGAGGCGGGGTACGACGTGAACTTCACCAACTGGCGCGGCATCGTCGCCCCGCCCGGTCTCAACGACGCCGAGCGCGGCAAGCTCGTGAAACTGGTCGAGGAACTCCACGACTCGGACGAGTGGCGCAGGTCCCTGGAGCACAACGGCTGGGACGACGCCTTCCTCGCCGGTGCGGAGTTCGGCGCGTTCCTCGACGCCGAGGACAAGCGCGTGGTGTCGGTGCTGAAGGAGCTGGGACTGTGACAACGCGGACCGACCATGCCCCCGCCGGGAACGGTGGCGAACGACGCTCCTGGCTGTGCGAGCACTCCGAACTCGGCGTGTGCGTCCTGCTGCTGGCGCTGGGCCTGCTCGTCCTGACGGACTCGCTCACCATGGACGTCGACATCGCCCAGCGCGGGCCGGTGGGCCCGAAGACCGTGCCGGTCGTGGTCGGCGCCGGTCTGCTGGTCATCGCCGCGCTGCTCGCCGTGGACGTACTGCGCGGCGGCCGGGGCCAGGCCGAGGGAGGCGAGGACGTGGACCTGTCCGAGCCCGCCGACTGGCGCACCGTGCTGCTGCTCGCCGGGGTGTTCCTCGGCGCGGCCGTCCTCATCCAGCCGGCCGGCTTCCCCGTCGCGGGTGCGCTGCTGTTCTGGGGTGTGGCGTTCGCGCTGGGCAGTCGCCGGACCGACCGTGATCCGCTCATCGCGGCAGGGCTCTCCCTCGTCACCTACACCGTGTTCGACAACCTGCTCGGAGTGCCCCTGCCCGGCGGCCCCCTGATGGGAGTGCTGTGACATGAACGCCTTCGCCTCCCTCATGAACGCCTTCGCCTCCCTCATGGACGGCTTCGGTACGGCCCTCACACCGGGCAACCTGCTGTGGGCCGCGATCGGCGTCCCGCTCGGCACGGCGATCGGCGTGCTGCCCGGCAGGCCCGGCGATGGCGGTGGCGCTGCTGCTGCCGGTGAACCACGGACTCGACCCGACCCGCGCGTTCATCATGTTCGCGGGCATCTCCTTAACGTCGCGCGTGCGGGTCGCTGGTCACCCCGCTCACATCGCGCGTACGGGCCGTTCACCCCGCTCCGGGGGCGCACCGGTCAGCCCGTCCGCCCGGTCGACAGCAGCCCCCTGCCCAGCCAGTCGGAGGAGTCCCGCACACCGGGCAGGGCGAAGAAGTAGCCGCCGCCGGTGGGGGAGATGTAGTCGACGAGGGGCTCGTCGATCAGCCGGGTCTGGGTGGCCTCGAACTGGCGGTGCGCGTCCTGCTGGTAGCAGCAGAAGATCAGTCCCATGTCGAGGTCGCCGACGCTGTCGATGCCCCGGTCGTAGTTGTAACCACGCCGTAGAAGCCGGGAGTCGTCGCTCTTCGCCGTGCGCGGGTTGGCGAGCCGGATGTGCGCGTCGAGCGGGATCGCCGTGCCGTGCGGGTCCTTGGCGTAGTTCGGGCTGTCCGTCTCCTCGGCGCCGTCCAGCGGGGCGCCGGTGTCCTTGCGCCGGCCGAACATCAGCTCCTGCTCGGACAGCGAGACCCGGTCCCAGAACTCCACGAGCATCCGGATGATCCGCACGACCTGATAGCTGCCCCCGACCGCCCAGGCGGGCTCGCCCTGCCCCTGTCCGACCCACACCAGACGGTCCATCTCGCGGGCCGACGCCACGTCCGGGTTGGCGATGCCGTCCTTGAAGCCCAGCAGATTGCGCGGGGCACCGCTGGGCCGGGGCGTGTTCTGGAAGCCGTCGACGCGCCACCGGATCTGCAGGGCGCCCCGCGTGTGCTTGGCGATGTCGCGCAGGGCGTGCAGCACGGTGTCCTGCCGGGACGCGCAGATCTGCAGGGACAGGTCACCGTGGCACTCGGCGGGGTTCAGGTTGTCGTTGGGGAAGGTCCGCATGGGCGTGAGCCGGCGCGGTTTGGCCCGGGCGAGTCCGTAGCGGTCGTCGAAGAGGGAGGCGCCGAGACCCACGGTGACGGTGAGCGCGTCGGCCGGGACGACCGGGCCGAGAAGGCCGTTGTCCGAGGGCGGGGCGCCGACGCCGAGGTCCACCGGTGTGCCGCCGGAGGTGAGGAAGCGGGCCCGCTCGGTGAGGCTCCGCAGCAGATCGGCCAGTTCGGCGCGGTCGTCGGCGATGACGTCGAAGGAGACGAAGGCGGCGGCCGCCTGGGCGGGGGTGAGGATCCCCGCCTGGTGGGTTCCGTGGAAGGCCACCCGTTCGGCGCTCTGCCGCCCGGCCGCCCGGGCCGTGCCGCTGCCGCTCTCGGCGACTGCGAGCCCGCCCCCGGCCAGGACTGCTCCGGCGGCTCCGGCGCCCAGGGCCGTCTTCACGAAGGAGCGGCGGCCGGTGTGGGCGGGGCAGCCCGGCGGCGGCGTGTCGGCGGACGGCATGGGGGCGTTCCCTTCGGTGTCTTCTGCGCGCTGGTCCCGACGCCGGGCGCTCATGCGGACCTCCTGATCTCGAGCAGGTCCGGCACCGGCGCGAGGTCTTCGAGGAGTTGCCCCGCGGCCCCGTCGATCCGGGCCTTCACGGCCGGGTCGAGCCGGTCGACGGGGGTCCACCCGGCCCCGTGGTGCCCGGAGTCGAGCAGCCTCCGCAGTCGCGTGCTGTCCGCGTCGACGGTGGGAAGCAGCTTCGGGGCACGCGAGGTGAGCAACGGCCCCAGCACGGTGAGCAGTTCGCGGGTACCGGCCAGGTCGGCCCCGGCGGTGGCCAGCCCGGTGCCGCTGCCCTGGTCGGTGTCGCCGGTCAGCTCGAACTGGAGGGTGTTCTCCAGGATCTCGTGGGCGCGCAGGGGCAGGTCGGAGGGGTCGAAGTCCTGGTGCGGGAAGGCCTTCCGCAACCCGGCGGCGTCGTCGGCCAACCGCTGGGCCACGTCCTTGAGCCCGGCCGCGGACTCCCCGTGCCACAGTCCGTACTCGATCCGGTGGAAGCCGGTGAAGTCCTTGTCGTGGACGCCGGCCGGCAGCCCGTCGGGCCGTCCGTCGATCTTCCGGTCGAAGTCCTCGAAGGTGCCGTAGGCGGCGCCGAGGGAGGCGTAGGTACGGTGGGCGGTCAGCCAGTCGGCGCGGGCGGTGTCCAGGTGCCCGGCGCGAATGTCGTCGCTGAGTCTCCCGGTGCGGGTGACGAGCGCGGCCAGTCCCCGGTTCGCGTACGCCTTGTACGCCTTGAGCGGTGCGGCGAGGTCCTGTGCGGAGACGGGGGCGACGGCGTGGGCGCGGGCGGCGCCGTCGACCCGGACCGCCTTCGAGGTGACGGCCCTGCCGTCGGCCGGCACACAGCGCCAGGCGTACGTTCCGCCCGCCACGGTGGCGACGAGGTCCCGGGTGGTGCCGGGGGCCAGGCCCTCGATCTCGCCGTAGACAGCGTTCGAGGACGGGTCGATCAGATACACCTCGGACGTCTGAGTCCCTGTGTTGTGCATCCGGAAGTCCTGCCGCCCCGGCTTTGGCGCGGTGAAGCCCTGGCCGCAGGCCGTCTCGGAGACGGCGACGGTCTCCCCGGCGTCGGGTTCGGGGTCTGCCAGTGCGACGACGAGCCCGGCCAGGAGGGCGGGAACGGCGACGACAGCGACGGGCAGGAGCCGCCGGGTACGGGTCGGAGCGGGGCCGGTGGGCCGGTCGGCCGACGCGTCGACGTGCCCTCGGCTCCGGTCTTCCGGCGTTCCCCGCCCACCCCGCCCACCCCGTCCTCCCCGCACGAACAGCGCCATCACCACGGCGAGATAACCGGCGTACCCGGCCACCTGGAGCCAGGTCATCGCCGGCGTCAGATTGAGCACGCCTTGGAGCAGGGCGCCGTACCAGGAGCCGGCGTCGACACTGCCGCTCAGGTCGAAGGCGTACGCCGTCCCACCGGGCAGGACCGCGCCCTCCTGGAGGTCGCGCAACCCGTAACCGAGGACGCCCGCGGCGATGACGACGAGGACGGCGCCGGTGACGGTGAAGAAGCGGGTGAGGTCGATGCGCAGGACCCGTCGGTAGAGCCCCCAGCACAGGAGGGCCGCGAGGACGAGCCCGGCACCCGCGCCGGTCAGGGGGCCGGCCGACTCGTGGGCCGCGCGGGCCGTGGTCCACAGGAACAGGGCGGTCTCCAGGCCCTCACGCCCCACCGCGAGGAAGGAGGTGAGGACCAGGACACCGGCGCCCATGGTCAGTGCCTCGGTGACCTTCCCCTTGAGCTCGCTCGCCAGGCTGCGGGCGGATCGCCGCATCCAGAAGACCATCGCGGTGACGAACGCGACGGCGACGATGCTCAGTGCGCCGCCGAACGCCTCCTGCGCGGTGGTGGGCAGGGAGGCGGCCGTGAAGGTGAGGACCGCACCGAAGCTCATCGAGAGCGCGATCGCGGCCAGCACGCCGGTCCACACCTGCGGCAGCCTCGATCTGGCTCCGGCCCGCACGAGGGTGGCGACCAGCACGGAGACGACGAGCCCGGCTTCCAGTCCTTCCCTCAGCCCGATCAGGAAACTCGGAAACGCGTCGTCCCACATGTACCGCGGCCCTCCCGACCCGATGCCCCGACGCACTCCAACCGAGTTAGCCAAGGCATGCCTTACCGACGCCGACCATCATGGACCCGGCTCTCTGGGCATCCGGTCATGGATGCCTCATGGCCTGGCAAAAGGTCCCGGCGAGGGTCAACGGCCCGGAACGGTCACGGAGTCGGCCGGCTCTTCTCGACCGAAGACCTCCGCGGTGTGCTCGCCGGAGGCCGGTGGCGGCAGCCGGGCACTCCCCCGCAGCCCCTGGTCCCGCGGCGCTGCTGAGCCGGTGTTGCGCAGGCGTGCCGGTGTGCCGGTCGGCGTGATGGACAGGCCGCCTGCCGAGACTCCGCCGCGCCCCCGCACCCGGCACCGTGACGATGCCGGGCAGTCCCGAGCCTGGACGCCACGCTCCAGCTCCACGTCCGCCTCCGAGTGTCCACGTCCGCCTCCGAGTGATCGTCGCCGCGTGTGTCCGACTTCCGCGCGTCACCCTCTCACCGTCCCGCCTATTGACGCGTCAATGACAACGATGGCTTGATGAGGTGGGAGCGCTCCCACCTCATCAAGGGAAGGGACCACCATGCGCAGAACCCCCCACTCGTCCCCGCGCTTACGACTCATGTCCGTTCTCGGGCTCCTGGCCGCCCTGTTCCTCCCGCCGGGCATGGCGTCCGCATCGCACGCGGCGACCTCGAAAGCGGCGGACCCCGTGCGCGTCATGCCGCTGGGTGATTCGATCACCGGCTCGCCGGGCTGCTGGCGCGCCGTGCTGTGGAACCGGCTGGTGAGCAGCGGATACAAGGACATCGACTTCGTCGGCACCCTCCCCCCGCAGGGCTGCGGACAGGCACACGACGGTGACAACGAGGGACACGGCGGCGAACTGGTCACCACCGTTGCCGACCAGAACCTGCTTCCCGGCAGGCTGGCCTCCACGCGGCCGGACATCGTTGTCATGCACTTCGGCACGAACGACGTCTGGAGCGGCATCTCCCCCGACCGCATCCTCGCCGCCTACACCAAGCTCGTGGCGCAGATGAGGGCCTCCGATCCGGACACGCGGATCCTCGTGGCCCAGCTCATCCCCATGAACCCGAGCAGTTGCGGGGCCTGCGCGCAACGCGTCGTCGACTTCAACGCGCGCATTCCCGGCTGGGCCCGGGCGACCGGCACCGACCGCTCCCCCGTCACCGTGGTCGACCAGTGGACCGGCTTCAGCACGGCCACCGACACCTACGACGGCGTGCACCCCAACGCCTCCGGCGACAACAAGATCGCCGCCCGCTGGTTCCCGGCCCTGGCCGCGGTCCTCGACGCCGGCACCCCGCAGGACCCGGGCGATCCGGGTGACCCGGGCGAGGAACCGGCCGCCTGCACCGCGCGCTTCCGGGCCGTCTCCTCCTGGCAGGGCGGCTATCAGGGCGAGGTGACGGTGACCAACACGTCGGCCTCCACCGTCTCGGGCTGGACCGCGACCGTCGCACCGGCGAACGGAGCGCGACTCACCCAGGTCTGGAACGGCACCCACACCACGGCCGCGGACGGCACCGCCACCGTCGCGAACGCGACCTGGAACGGCGCGCTCGCCCCCGGCGCGAGCGCCACGTTCGGCTTCGTCGCCACCGCCCCGGCGACGGCGGGCACCCCGGCGGCGACTGTCACCTGCACCGCGAAGGCACCGGCGGGATGACAGCCGTGCCGGGATCCACGGACGCCCATGGCCGACGGCGCCGAGCCGCCGGCGACCCGCGGGCGCGGGCTCGCGATGGCGGCCTCCAGGACGTCCCGGCCACGGGCCCGCGCCGACCGGGCCCCGACAGCAGCAACACCCCGTTCAGACCGCAGCGTGACTGACCACACGCCCCGCCCGACCCCACCCCACGGGCCCGCGCGGACCGGCCCCCGACAGCACCAGCACCCCCTTCACCACCACAGCGTGACCGCCCACACACCCCACCCGACCCCCACCCCACGGGCCCGCGCGGACCGGCCCCCGACAGCACCAACACCCCCTTCAGCACCACAGCGTGACTGACCACACACCCCACCCGACCCCCACCCCACGGGCCCGCGCCGACCGGCCCCCGACAGCACCAACACCCCCTTCAGCACCACAGCGTGACCGCCCACACGCCCCACCCGACCCCCACCTCTGGAGCCGTCATGAGACTCCGCCCCACGCTCACCACTCCACGCCCGGCCACCGTGGCCGCCGCCCTTCTGGGCCTCTTCCTGTCCTTCCTCGTGCTCACGCCGCCGGCCCAGGCCGCCCCCACCGGCTTCCGGGTCCAGAACGGCCGGCTGCTGGAGGCGAACGGGAACGACTTCGTGATGCGTGGCGTCAACCACGCCCACACCTGGTATCCGGACCGGATCAGCTCCCTGGCCCACATCAAGGCCAAAGGCGCCAACACCGTCCGTGTGGTCCTCTCCAGCGGAGACCGCTGGACGCGCAACGACGCCGCCGACGTGGCGAACGTGGTCTCCCAGTGCAAGCAGAACCGGCTGATCTGCGTCCTGGAGGTGCACGACACCACGGGTTACGGCGAGCAGAGCGGAGCCGTCACGCTCTCCCGCGCCGCCGACTACTGGATCAGCGTGCAGAGCGCGTTGACCGGCCAGGAGGACTACGTCATCGTCAACATCGGCAACGAGCCGCACGGCAACACCGGCTACACGGCCTGGACGGCCGACACCAAGGGCGCCATCCAGAAGCTGCGCAACGCCGGGTTCGACCACACGATCATGGTCGACGCCCCCAACTGGGGCCAGGACTGGGCGTTCACGATGCGCGACAACGCCGCCTCGGTCTTCGCCGCCGACCCGGACGCCAACACGGTCTTCTCGATCCACATGTACGGCGTCTTCGACACCGCCGCCGAGATCACCGCCTATCTGGACCGCTTCGTCACGGCCCGGCTCCCCATCGTGGTCGGCGAGTTCGGTCACGACCACTCGGACGGCAACCCCGACGAGGACACCATCCTGGCCGTGACCCGGCAGCTCCGCCTCGGCTACCTCGGCTGGTCGTGGAGCGGCAACAGCAGCGAGGTCGGCTACCTGGACATGGTCACGAACTTCGACCCGGGCCAGCTCACCTCCTGGGGCCGGCGCCTCTTCAACGGCGCGAACGGCATCGCCGCCACCGCCAAAGAGGCCGCGGTCTACGGGTCCGGCGGCGGCGACACCACACCCCCGACGGCCCCCGGCACCCCGATCGCCTCCGGGGTGACCTCCTCGTCCGCCACCCTGACCTGGGCCGCCGCCTCCGACGCGACCGGCGTCACCGGCTACGACGTCGTGCGGATCAGCGGCGGCGGCGAGTCGGCCGTCACGAGCACCACGAGGACCACCGCCAGCCTCACCGGCCTGTCCCCCGCCACCTCCCACACCTTCGCCGTCTACGCCCGCGACGCCGCCGGCAACCGCTCGCCCCGCTCGGGCACGGTGACGGTCACGACCTCCCCCGGCGGCTCACCTGCGGCCTGCGGTGTCGGCTACCGGGTGACGGGCAGTTGGTCCGGCGGCTTCCAGGGCGAGATCGTCCTGCGCAACACCGGCACGTCGGCGATCAACGGCTGGACGCTGCGCTGGACCTTCCCGGACAGTCAGCGCATCACCAACCTGTGGGGCGGTACGGCGACCCAGAGCGGCTCCGAGGTGAGCGTCGCGGCCGCCTCCTACACCGCGACGATCCCCGCGTCCGGCTCGGTCACTCTCGGCTTCACGGCCACCCGTTCGACCGTGAACCCCAGCCCGACGGCCTTCACCCTCAACGGCGCGAACTGTTCGGTGAGCTGAGCGCACCCGCGTACGGCGGTGCCGCCCGGCTCCGGGCCCGGCGGCACCGCCCCCGACTCCCCGCACGCGTCGGCCGGCTGGGCAACAGCCCCTCCAGCACCGCCGAGTTCACGGTGAACGCACCCCGGTCCGGCCGCTATGTGCTGGTCGTGCACTACGCGCACAACGACCGCCGGGACAACGGCCACGCCTACAACACGGACATCATGTCCCGCACGGCGGACATCACGGTCGGCAACGCCGCACCCCGGAAGGTCACGTTCAAGAACACCTGGAGCTGGGACGACTACTGGACGGTCGGCGTCCCGGTGGATGTGGCGAAGGGCGCGAACAAGGTGGCGTTCGGCAACGCCGGTGCATGGGCGCCGAACATCGACCGGATCGAGCTCGGCCGGGTCGTGGGCTGAGAGTGCGGTGACGCGGGACGGTCACGGAGGAGTGAGGTGCGCTCCTCCGCAACCGAGGTCCCCTCACCCACCGTCTGTTGCCATGGCCGCCTCCGCACGTGCGGTCGGCCTTGACAACGGCCCGGTCGGGCCATGACCACGGGGAGTTCCATGCGTACGAAGCTCGGTTCGGTTCTTGCGGCGACGGTCCTGGCCGGCGGCCTGGGGGCGCGATGGCGCCCAGCGCCTCCGCCGCCGACAACTGCTGGGCGTACGGGACGGCATCCGCACCTGGTGCCACAACGTGTCCGGCGCGGCGGTCTACGGCTCCATCGGCAACAACCGCCGCTATCCCGACCCCACCACGGTGGTGGGCCACATGTACTCCAACCCCAGCTGGTTCTACTGCAAGCTCGACAACCAGGCCTGGGTCGGCGGCCCCCACCCCACCCGCTGGGTACTGACGGTGGCCGACAACGGGCAGCTCGGCTGGATGAAGGACACCGCGATCTACAGCGAGACCAATCCCCTACGCGACTGCTGAGGTTCTTCAGCGGGTACCGGTGCCGCGGTCCGCCATGGAGGCGGGCTGCGGCACCGTCGCGTCGGGAGGTGATCCCGGCAGCGGCCCGCCGAGGGGCAACCGCTCGGACACACCGGGGCTCGCGCTCCTCACAGACACCGGGGCGTCGCCGCGTGCATCGCATCGAAGGTGATCACGGCCCCGGCGCACCATCGGCCCCACCGACGTGAACACCGGAGACCGCCGGCGCACGACGGCGGGTCCGGCCGTGGGGCGGCACTCGGACACGTGCACGTGCTGCCCCGGCAGGCCCGCCCGCCCGGTCGTCCGGCCCCGGCCCGCCACGGAGACTGCCTCGCCGGCCCCTCAGAGAGGCGTCGCCGCGTACAGGATGAGGACCATCGTCACGGCCGAGTTCGCGGACGACATCGCCGAGACGGCCGTCCCCGCGGCGGCCCCCCACATCGCCAGCCCCACCGATGTGAACGCCGGGGGCCAGTGGTGCCCGGCGGGGGGCGGGCCGAGCAGCGCCGCCACCCGGCGCGGTACCGGCCCGGGAGCGGCGAGTCCCGCGAGTGTGGGCAGCGGCGTGCCCCGTGAGACGAGGGCGGCTCTGCCGATCGCCCGCGCCACCGTGCGGCGGCTGCCGACCACCCGGGCCGCCTCCTCGTCCGCCCACCGCTCCGCGGTGTACGCCACGGCGGTGCGCAGCGGCCGCAGGAACGGATTGGCCCGGGCCGCGAGCTGCACGGCGAGCAGGTACCGGTCGTGCCGTGCGGCGAGGTGGGCCCGCTCGTGGGCGAACAGGGCCCGCCGCTCGGCCGGCCGCAGCTCGTCCAGCAGGGCCGTGGTCACCACGACTCGGCCACGCCCCCCACGCCCGTCGGCGCCGGCACCCGGCCCGGCGCCGCCCCGTAGCCCCCCGGGCGGCAGCGCGTACGCGTAGGGCACGGCGTCGGGCAGCACCGCCACCTCGGTCCCCCGCAGCCCGGACAGGGCGAGATGCGCCTGGCGGCGTACCCGCCCGTGCCGCCGCACCGTCCGCACGCAGGCGGCGACCACCGCGCACAGCGCGGGAATCGCGGCCTTGCCCACGACCTCGTCGTAGGGCACCGTCGCCCGCACCTCGGGATCGGACCAGCCGTCGGGCAACGGGTTGCCGGGGAGCTGTGCGGTGCCGACCACCATCACCAGCGCCAGACACACCGTGCTGCACAGGGCCAGCACCATGGCCAGCGCCGTCAGCAGCCGCGTCGCGGTGCGCGGATGCAGATGCTGTTCGGCGAGACGCGCGACCGGCCAGGCCGTGAGCGGAAGGATGAGCGGCAGAAAGACGAAGACCCCCATCAGGTGTCAGTCTTCCCCTGGGCTCTGTGCCTGGTCCAGCAGGTCACGCAGCAGCTTCTCCTCGTCCGGGCCGAGGCCGGTGACGAAGCTGGCCAGGACGGCGCCCCGGTCGCTCTCGGCGTCCAGCACCTTGCGCATCTTGCGGGCGGCCAGACCCGCCTGGTCCGAGGCGGGTGTCCAGGCGAAGGACCGGCCGATCCGCTCCCGGGTCACCGCCCCCTTGCCCAGCAGGCGGGTCAGGATGGTGATCACCGTCGTGTAGGCGAGGTCGCCGCCGAGGCGTTCCTGCACCCAGCCGGCCGTGGCCGGGCCGTCCGCCTCCCGCAGCGCCGACAGCACCAGCGCCTCCAGCTCACCCTGTCCCCGCCGGGGACGCTGCCCGGGATCGGTCACCACCCTGCCTCCTGTTCGCCGCCCTGCGCTGCCCGTTCGGACATCGTATAGATCCGCCGGTCCCGGCCCATGTACTTCTACATTGTTGTAGATTTCAAAGTGGCATCCGCGCCGCACACGTCAGCGTTCAAGAAGGAGTACCCCGTGGGAGTTTCCCTGTCCAAGGGCGGCAACGTCTCGCTCAGCAAGGAGGCGCCCGGCCTCACCGCCGTCCTGGTCGGCCTCGGCTGGGACGTGCGCACCACCACCGGCACCGACTACGACCTCGATGCCTCCGCCCTGCTCCTCGACGCCTCCGGCAAGGTCCCCTCGGACCAGCACTTCATCTTCTACAACAACCTGAAGAGCCCGGACGGTTCGGTCGAGCACACCGGCGACAACCTCACCGGTGAGGGCGAGGGCGACGACGAGTCCGTCAAGGTGAACCTCGCCGCCGTGCCGGCGGAGATCGACAAGATCGTGTTCCCGGTGTCCATCCACGACGCCGAGAACCGCGGCCAGAGCTTCGGGCAGGTCCGCAACGCCTTCATCCGGGTCGTGAACCAGGCGGGCGGTCAGGAGATCGCCCGCTACGACCTGTCCGAGGACGCCTCCACCGAGACCGCGATGGTATTCGGCGAGCTGTACCGGCACGGCGCCGAGTGGAAGTTCCGCGCCGTCGGCCAGGGATACGCCTCGGGTCTGGCCGGTATCGCCTCCGACTTCGGCGTCAACGTCTGACACGTGCCGCCGGGCCGCCGGGTCCGCCGCGTGCCGGCGGGCCCGGCGGCCGCATCAGCGACGACCGGGAGACCATGTGGCCGAACCGTCCCGCCTCCGCCCGGAGGACCGCGCGGACTTCGAAGCCGTACTGCACCACGCGATGAACACCACGGACCCACGCGGTGCCCTGGGCGCCGACCCGGCCGGCCGGGCGGCAGCCCACCTGCGCGCCCACGCGCTCGCCCACGCCGACGACATCGCCGCGGCGGCCGGCGAGCCGTACCGCTCCTGTCTCGCCGTGCGCAGGGCCGACCGGCACGAAGCGCGGAGCCTGCTCGGGCCGGGCAGCCTGCTGCCGGCCCTCGTGGTGCTCACACCGCTCGTGTCCGGCACGTCCGCCGCCGCGCTGCTGCTCCTCGGCGGTCTCCTGCACCTCGCCGGCGCCCTCGGCCCGTTGCCCGGCTCGCTCGTCGCGGCCGGCTGGACCCTGGCGCCGGTGGCGGCCGTGTCCGGTCTCGTCACCCTGGCCGCCGTGCTGCACACGGCCCGGCGCCGGCGCGGCTCGCTCCGGCCGCCGACCGGGTGGAGCACGCCCGGCTGGTCTGGCGGCAGGAGTTGCTCGACCGCGGGATGCTGCCGCACCTGCGCCGGCACCTGATGCCGCATCCCGAGACGGCGATCACGCCGTGCTCCCCGCCCGATACGCTCACGCCGTGCCCGGCCCGGGCGAGAGAGGACAGGACACCATGTTCGGACTGAGCGAGCTCGCGATCATTCTCGTAGTCGTCATAGCCGTCATCGGGGTGAAGAAGCTCCCCGAGCTGACCCGCTCGGCCGGCAAGGCGGCCCGCATCCTCAAGGCCGAAGCCCGCGCGGCCAAGGACGAGGAGACCGGCACGGCCCCGGCCCCGAAGGTGGTCCGGGGCGAGGTCGTCCCGCCGGGCACCGGCACGACCCCGCCCGGCGCCCGGGCGACGGGCTCCCCGGACCACCCCTGATCCCGCCCCGTGACTACAGCGTGCGCTCCAGGCGGTTGGACACCAGCCTGACGAAGCGCGCCGGGTCCTTGGGCTGACCGCCCTCGGCGAGCACCGCCAGGGTGTGCAGCAGCTCGGCGGACTCGGCGAGCTCCGTACGGTCCTCACTCGCCTGGTACGCCTGGTGCAGACCCTTGACCAGCGGGTGGCCGGGGTTGAGCTCCAGGATCCGCTTGGTCCGCGGCACCTCCTGACCCATCGCCCGGTACATGTTCTCCAGGGCCGGGGTCAGGTCGTGCGCGTCGGAGACGACGCAGGCCGGGGAGACGGTGAGCCGCGTCGAGAGTCGGACGTCCTTGATGTCCTCGTCGAGCTGCTCCCGCATCCAGCCCAGCAGCCCGGCGTACTCCTCTGCCTGCTTCTCCCGCTCCTCGCCGGTCTTCTCCTCGCCCTCGGCGTCGAGGTCGATCTCGCCCTTGGCGACGGACCGCAGCTTCTTGCCCTCGTACTCGCCGACGGTGTCGACCCACACCTCGTCGACGGCGTCGGTGAGCAGCAGGACCTCGATGCCCTTGTCCCGGAACGCCTCCATGTGCGGGGAGTTCTCGATGCTCTGCCGGGACTCGCCGGTGATGTAGTAGATGTCGTTCTGGCCGTCCTTCATCCGCTCCACGTACTGCGCGAGGGTGGTCGGCTCCTCGTCGGAGTGCGTGGTCGCGAACGAGGAGACGGCGAGGATGGCGTCGCGGTTGTCGGAGTCGGTGACCAGACCCTCCTTCAGGGCGGTGCCGAACTCGCGCCAGAACGTGGCGTAGCGCTCGGCGTCCCCGGTCATGAGTTCCTTGACCGTGGACAGGACCTTCTTGGTCAGCCGGCGCTGCATCATCCGGATGTGCCGGTCCTGCTGGAGGATCTCGCGGGAGACGTTGAGCGAGAGGTCCTGTGCGTCGACGACACCCTTGACGAAGCGCAGGTACGGCGGAAGCAGCGCCTCACAGTCGTCCATGATGAAGACGCGCTTCACATACAGCTGGACACCGCGCTTGAAATCCCGGGTGAACAGGTCGTGCGGGGCGTGCGAGGGGACGAAGAGCAGCGCCTGGTACTCGAAGGTGCCCTCGGCCTGGAGCCGGATCGCCTCCAGCGGGTCGCGCCAGTCGTGGCTGATGTGCTTGTACAGCTCGTGGTACTCGTCGTCGGAGACCTCGTCGCGCGAGCGCGCCCACAGGGCCTTCATGGAGTTCAGCGTCTCGGGCTCGGGCGTGTCCTCCCCGTCCTTCGCCCGCGGGACCATCCGGATGGGCCAGGTGATGAAGTCCGAGTAGCGCTTGACGATCTCCCGGATGGTCCATTCCGAGGTGTAGTCGTGCAGCTGGTTCTCGGGGTCGGCGGGCTTGAGGTGGAGGGTGACGGACGTGCCCTGCGGGGCGTCGTCGACCCTCTCCAGCGTGTACGTGGCCTCGCCGCGCGACGTCCAGCGGGTCCCCTGACCCTCGCCGGCGCGGCGGGTCATCAGCGTCACCTCGTCGGCCACCATGAATCCGGAGTAGAAGCCGACACCGAACTGGCCGATGAGTCCCTCGGCCCCGGCCGCGTCCTTGGCCTCCTTCAGCTCCTGGAGGAACGTGGCCGTCCCGGAGTTGGCGATGGTGCCGATGAGCCGTCCGACCTCGTCGTACGACATGCCGATGCCGTTGTCCCGCACCGTGAGGGTGCGGGCTTCCTTGTCGACGTCGAGTTCGATGTGCAAGTCCGACACATCGGCGTCGAGCGAGTCGTCCCGCAACTTCTCCAGACGCAGCTTGTCGAGCGCGTCGGAGGCGTTGGAGACGAGTTCCCGCAGGAAGACATCCTTGTTCGAGTAGACCGAGTGGATCATCAGCTGGAGCAGCTGACGTGCCTCTACCTGGAACTCAAACGTTTCGGTCGTCATGGTGTGCGCATACCTCGCAGGTCCCACAGTCGCCTGAACTGGTGCCAGCCACTCTAAAACACCAAGTCAGGCCGTGGCACCGGATGTCAGACGAGGTGCGCGAAGACCACCAGGTTCTCGGTGTAGTCCCGGGCCTGACGGTCGTAGTCACCCGAGCAGGTGATGAGCCGGACCTGGGCCTCCGCCGTGTCGCCGTAGACACGGTCGTTGGGGAAGGCGTCCTTGTCGAACGACTCCGCGGCGTCCACGACGAAGGTCGCCTTGACTCCGTCGGCCCGCACCACCTGGAACCGGTCGCCCTTCTTCAGCGCGCTGAGCCCGGCGAACACGGCAGGGGAGGTCGTGGTGTCCACGTGCCCGGCGATGATCGCGGTACCGGCCTCACCGGGCGTGTGCCCCTTGGCGTACCAGCCGACGAGGTTGGTGTCGTCGGACGGCGGCGGCTCCAGTTGCCCCGAAGGGCCGATGGCGAGGTCGGTGAAGGGCGCGTCGACCGAGATCTTGGGGATGATCAGACGGACCGGCCGGGAGGGCGGCAGGTGCGGACCGGCCGCCGCGTCGGCGGACCGGTGCGGCGCCGCGGACGTGTTCGGCGTGTCGGGCAGTTCGGGTACGGCCGAGGCGGCCGACAGGGCGGACGGTGCGTGCGGCGGGTCGGCGTCGGGCGACGCGCCCCGGCCGCCGACCATGCTCACGGTCAGGGCGAGGGCGGCAGCCGCCCAGAGCACCGTCACCACGGTACGGAGTCGCCGCCTCGACGGTTCGGGGCCGGGGTCGGGAAGAGCGGGGGGACTGGCTGCCATCAGGGACCACCTCATTCGAGCACGGCAGCGGGCACGGCACGCGGGAGGACGGGCCGGGCCGCCGCGACGTGAGAGGCACGTGCGGCGGGCACGGCACGTGAGAGGACGAGCCGGGCCGCCGCGACGTGAGAGGCACGTGCGGCGGCCACGGCGGCTATGCGCGGTCAGACTCCGGTCAGACGGTGCCCTGCGAGGCCCGCTGACGTCGCAGCGCGTACAGGCCCGCGCCGGCCACCGCCAGCACCGCCAGACCGCCGGCCGTCACGCCCGGCCCCGAGGCCAGCCCGCCGCCACCGGTGTGCATCCCGCCGTGCGGCTTGTCGTGCTTGCCGTGCTTGCCCTCCTTGCCGCCCCAGTCGCCCTTGTCGCCCTTGTCGCCCTTGTCGCCGGAGCCCATCCCTTCCTGCTTGTCGCCCCAGCCGTCCTTGCCGTCCTTGTAGATGTCCGCGTCGTGCTTGGGGTTGTCCCAGTCGTCGTTCGAGTTCACGGCCGCCAGGGCACCGCCGCCGGTGCGCATCCCGCCGTGCGGCTTGCCGTGCTTGTCGTGCTTGCCCTCCCAGCCCTTCTCGTGCCCGTCGTCGTTCGAGTTCACGGCCGCCAGGGCACCGCCGCCGGTGTGCATCCCGCCGTGCGGCTTGCCGTGCTTGTCGTGCTTGTCGTGCTTGCCCTCCCAGCCCTTCTCGTGCCCGTCGTCCTTGCCGTGCTCCTCGTGCTTGCCCTCTTCCTTGCCCTCTTCCTTGCCCTGGTCGCCGGAGGTGTCCTTGCCGTGCTCCGAGGGTTCCCGGTCGTTGTCCGAGGTCAGCGCGGCCAGCGCACCTCCGCCCGTGTGTACGCCGCCACGCGGCGCGTGGTGGTCGCCGTCCTTGTGGTGCTCCTTGCTGTAGGAGTTGCTGTCGTGGTCCCAGTCACCCATCGCCTCGGCGTAGGCGGCGGGTGCGGCGATCGCGAGGGCGGCCGTGGCGGTGGCCGTCGCGAGCAGCATGCGGGCAGAGCGCATCGGTGAGTCCTTCCGTCGCGAGCCGGGCAGCTGACGCCTTGCCAGCTCACGGGACCCGGCCTCGACGTAAACCACCGTCAGTCAGACCGGGCCGTCCCACCATCCGAGGCGTTCACACGGGTTACTACGCCACCCTGACGGCGGCATATGGCGGGTCCGGACGCCTGCGGAGGGGCCCCGAGACCCGCCCGCGTCAGCGCCGCCCGAACCGCCCGTTCGTCATGCGGGCCGGGTCCGGATCGGCCAGCTGGGCCGCCATGCCGACGAGAACCAGACCGCCCGCGATGAGCAGCCCCTGGGCCAGGACGATGCCCGAGCCCAGTACGGCCACGCCGAGTCCCAGCCCGCACCAGGCTCCGGTCCTGCGGTACTCCCGTGGCCGGGTGGGGCGACCGGATCGCATGGCCCGGGTGAACCGGGGATCCTCCCGTTCGAGTCGTGCTTCGAGATCGACCAGACGCCGGTCTTCGGACTGCGGCACGGCTTCTCCTTCCCGGAAACCCGAGCACTTCGAGGCAGGGCACGGCCGAGGCCATGACAAGTCCTGGGGTGTCGGGCCCTGTGACGGTGCGCAGGGAGACGGGCCGCCGATGCGGCGGTACGGCCCTCTCACCAGGGCTTCGGCTTCTCCCCCCTCCAGCGGCTTCCACCATGGGCCCCACCCTCATCCTTCCCGGTGGCCGCGCTGTCCGAACGCTCGTCCGCGAGGGGGTGTCCGAGGGGAGTGCTGTCACGGATGCCGGCGCGGCCGGGCAGCGCACATGTGGGGTTGACGACGGTGGTGAGGAGGCCGTTCACCGTGGTGTCGCACCGGCGGATTTTCCTGCGGAACGCCCTGCTGCCGCGGATCGGGTTCGCCCCGCTCCGGCGACCGGCCCGTCGCAAGCCAGGCCTCAGCGACCGTCCGGAGCTGACGCGGCGCGCCATCCGTGTCGGGCCGATCGAACCCTGAGCGGGCCGGGGACCGGCCGCCTCCTGCCGCTCGGCCCTCGGCGGGCCGGGGAGAGGGGCGGCCCCCATCCTCGACGAGGCCCGGCCCGTCACACCTGCCGGTGGTCGATGCCCAGCAGGCTCGCTGCCGCCCGGAAGTCGGCCGTATGGCGGCCGACCGTCACGGACCAGTGGTGACCGACGCCCGTGGCGCTCCAGGCGTCGACCCATTCTCCGGGGTCGCGGCCGAAGTCGACGCGGCTGGTGGTGTTGCCGATCTCCAGCAGCGGCCCCGGCACGACGGTGCCCTCGGAGGTGACGAACGACAGGCTGCCGTCGGCGTCCTGGCCGAGGCCGAGCAGGGTGACGGGCCCGTGCCGGACGTCGCACTCGACGCTCACGCCCCAGCCGCGCTTGCCGTGGTAGACGCCGAGGCCGCGCAGCAGCGGGGTGCGGGCGCCGACCGCCAGGTGGGCCGGGCCGTCGTGGCCCATCTCCACCACGCCTTCCTCGAAATCGAGGGCCTGGATCTCGGTGAAGGAGCCTCCGGCGCCGATGCTCTGGGAGGCCAACTGGGCCACCGACGTCCGCAGTTCGTACTCGCCGGCCGCGGGCACGCCCCGGGCGGTGAGCAGGGAGGCGCCGAGGATCATGCCGGCCCCGAGCCGCTCGTGCAGTTCGCCGTCGAGGCCGCGGTGGTAGTAGGCGAGGCTGTCGAGCTCGAAGTCCGCGACCAGACGGTCCAGGGCGACGGACACGGTCGCGCCCCAGGCGAAGTCCTCCTCCCGCACGCTCTCGTCGAGGGTGAAGATCTGCCGGGCGAGCGCCATCCGTTCCCGGATCTCCGTCTCGGTCACCCGTTCCACGCGGTGCCTCAGGTCGTCGAACTCCAGCACCTCCACGTGCGAGCCGAACGTGGTGGCCAGCAGTGTCGGATCGGTCTGCACGTCGAGCATGCCCGGATACACGTGCCCCATGAGGCCGTGCCGGGCGTGCCGGAGCCCGGCACGGATGTGCGCGGCCCGGATCCACTGCTCGATGCGACGCCAGGCGGACTCCTGCCGCAGCCAGCCCGACACCGACCGGAAGGGGAGGCCGGCCCGCCGGAAGACGTTGCCGACCTCCGGGACGGGGCACTGCCCGCAGTAGGCCAGCCAGGCCCCGGTGTCGAAGGAGGCGTGGTCCATCTTCTGGGACGGCTGGAGGTCGATGACCAGCACCGGTGTGTGCGAACGCTGGGCGATCGGCAGCACCATCGACGAGGTGAGGTATGTCGTCAGGAACAGCACGATCAGATCGCAGTCGGCCCTGCGCAGTTCCTCGGCGGCGCGGGCGCCTTCCTGGGCGTCGGAGACGAACCCGGCGTCGGTCACCTCCACGTCCATCTCCCGGAGGCGGTCGGCGACATGGGCGGCCGACTCCTTGAGCTGTGGGAGGAGGCCCGGGAACTGCGGCCAGTAGGTCCCGAGTCCGCCGGCGACCAGCCCGATCCGGGTGCGGCGACGGGTGACCGGCGGCAGCAGGTCGCGCAGCGCGGCGGCTCGTACTGCCATGTGATCCGCGGTCGTTGCCATGGTCAGTGCTCCTTGTCGGGAAGGCCGACGGGCCGGGTGCCGGGGACGCGCGGCTCCGCCGCGTCCCGCACCGCGCTCGCGGAACGGGGGATCAGGACGCGGATGATGAACACGCCCGCCGAAGCCGCCGCCGTCATGCAGGCGGTGATCGCCCAGAGCAGGACGGACGGGCTGTGGTCGGCGAGGGCGGGGGTGAAGAACGCGGCGACCGCGAAGACGCCCCTGGACAGGGCGTAGGTGAGGCCCTGGGTGGTGGCTCGGGTGTCGGCGGGCAGTGTGAGCTGCGACCACACCTTGTAGTTGGCCTCTCCGGCGAAGGGGTTGGAGAGCTGGTAGAGCACGAAGAAGACGAGCATGCCGGCGAGTGCGCCCGCGGTCAGGGAGGCGATGACGAAGGCGAGGATCTGCACCACCGCGGCCACGTGGAACAGCCGGTCGCGCCAGGGGCTGTCGGCGACGCGCACGAAGGCGAAGGTCAGCAGCACACCGATCGGGATGAACGCCAGGTTGATCCCGGTGGCCAGGCTCTGCGAGGCGTCGCTCACGGTGACGAGCAGATAGGTGCCGAACTGTCCGAAGGTGTTGGCCCCGAGACCCCAGGTCACGTAGAAGACGAACGTCGCGGCCATCGGGAGCAGGGCGGCGCGGGTCCACACGCTGGTCAGTGCGGGGCCCGCCGGGGCCGTCTCCGGGGCGGGCTCCGCGAGCTCGTCGGGCAGTCGCAGCCGGGACCGCAGCGCCCAGGTGACGAGGGCGGCGACGGCCAGTTGCCCGGTGATGAGCCGGGCCCCGGTCAGGCCCGTGGTGGACAGGACGAAGCCGAGGAAGATGGCGACGGCGATGCCCAGCATCCACATGACCTGTGTGAACGCCACGAGTCTGCCCCGGGCCCAGGAGGGCGCAGCGTCCGAGACCACGGCGAGGGACGTCGGCAGGTCGGCGCCGGCCGCGAGCCCCGCGACGAGGACGCCGATCAGCAGGGTGACGTCGTTCGGCGCGAGTGTGATGACGAGGGCGCCGAGCGCGAAGCAGAAGATGTCCCAGTTGTAGACGCGGCGGCGGCCGAAGAGGTCGGCGAGGCGTCCCCCGATGAGGGATCCGACGGCGATGCAGCCGGTGACGATGGCGCTGATCGCCCCGGCCATCCACACGCCCATGGAGTAACTGTCGCGGTAGATGGCGAGGTTGACTGCGATGCTCACGATCAGCCCGGCGTCGAGGTAGGAGGCCATGCCCGACAGGGCGGCGGCCTTCCAGAGCGGTGGGGGGATGGGGCGGGTACCGGCCATGATGCGACTCCGTCGTCTGGTGACATCGCGGTTCCGGGGGCCTGGTCGCAGCGAGGATAGGGCGAGAAAAACGTTGCAACAAGGTGTCGCACACGTGTGGGTGAGGTGAGGGCGGATTGCCCATTCCCGTCCCGGGATATGGCGTGACCGCTCCAGCTCGCCTACGGTGAAGGCGGTCTGAAAACGTTTTAGGGGAAGGACCGCGTCCGTGCTCTCCCCCACGCTTCGGCAACTGTTCGAGAACCCGCCCCGCGACTTCGGCCCCACTCCCCTGTGGTGGTGGTCGGGTGCCAAGGTCACCCGCGAGCGACTCGCCTGGCAGTTGCGGGCGTTCGCGGAGGGCGGGGTGCACAACCTGGTCGTCATCAATCTGGCACCGGCCGGGCCCACGTTCGGGGCACCGGCCGACGATCCGGCGTGGTTCGGCGAGGAGTGGTGGGCACGCTTCACCGACACCTGCGAGACGGCGGCGGAGCTGGGCACCCGGCTGTGGTTCTACGACCAGATCGGGTTCTCCGGAGCCAATGTGCAGGGCGGTGTGACCCGGCGTCATCCCGAGGCGGCCGGACTGGCGCTGCGCTGCCATGACGTCCGCGTCTGCCGGGGCTCGGTCGCTCTGGAGGATGCCGAGATACCCCTGGCCGCGTACGCGCCGGGGGGCCGGCGTCTCGGCCTCTCCGGCGACGGGCGGATCGCCGCCCCCGACGGGAGCGAGGCGCGGCTCGTCACGGCCGTGCCGACGGCGTTCGACTACCTGGACCCGCACGCCGTGGACCTGTTGATGGACGCGGTCCATCACGCGTACGACCGCCGCGTGCCGGAGTACCTCGGCACCGTCATCGCGGGCAGCTTCCAGGACGAGCTGCCCGGCACCAACGCCTGGAGCCGTCGTTTCGCCGACGAGTTCCGCGCCCGGCGCGGCTACGACCTGCTCGACCACCTGCCCGCCCTGTTCGGCACGGACGCCGGCGTATCGGAGGGGAAGATCCGCGCCGACTACTACGCGATCCGCGCGCAGTTGACGGAGGAGGCCCTGTTCCGGCCGCTCGCGGACTGGCACCGCGAGCGCGGCCTGCTGCTGGGCAGCGACCAGAGCCACCCCGCCCGCGCGGGCTACCCGGCCCAGTCGACGCAGATCTACACGGACTACTTCCGCACCCACCGCTGGTACGGCGCGGCGGGCAGCGACCACCACGGCGACGCCAAGGTGCACTCCTCCATGGCCCACCTCTACGGCCACGAGCGCGTCTGGATCGAGGCATTCCACTCCTCGGGCTGGGGCGGCACGCTGGAGGACACCTACGACTGGCTGTTGCCGTTCCTGCGCAGCGGCGCCAACCTCTACAACCCGCATGCCAGTTACTTCGGCACGGCGGGCGGCTGGTTCGAGTGGGCGCCGCCGTCCACCGACTGGCGCCAGCCCTACTGGAAGCAGTACCCGGCGTTCTCCCGGGCCGTGGCCCGGATCTGCTCGATCATGTCGTGGGGCGGCTACGCGGCCGAGGTGGCGGTGCTGCACCCCACCGCCACCATGCAGGCCCTCGTCCCGCTGGACGCGCCGGTACGGCACTTCGGCGACGGGCGGCTGGGCGACGGCCACGCCCGGGCCGACGAGACACAGCGGCACTACCTGGACCTGTGCGGCACCAACAACTGGCTCGGGCCGCATGCCGGTGCGCTGGACCGGCGCGGCGTCTCCTTCGATGTCCTCGACGACGACTCGGTGCGGCGCGCCAGGGCCGCGGACGGCGCCCTGCGGATCCGGGACCTGGCGTACCGCGCGGTGCTGCTCCCCTCGGCGAGCGTGCTGGAGGAGGCGACGGCACGGCGGCTGACCGAACTGCTGGACGCGGGAGGGCGGGTCGTGGTCGTGGGCCGACCGCCCGCCACGGCCGCCGGCCGGTCCGGTGACGACACGGTCGTGGCGGCCCTGCTGGCCCATCCCCGGCTGGAGCGGGTGGGCGGCCCCGAGGCCGGCGCCGAGGCGGTGGCCGACGCGGCCGGGCACGCGACGGGTGAGGTACCGCTGCTCGTCCGCCGCAGGGGGGACGAGGCGGTGGCACTGGTCACGGCCGCCTTCCCTCAGATCGGCACGCATCCGCTCCGGCCGCCCGGCCCTGCTCCCGAGCCCGTTCGCACCTCGTCCGTCACCGTCCGGGCGCGCGTCGCGGAGGCCGAGGTCTGGAACCCGGCGACCGGCTCGCGCTCCCCGGCCCGCGTCACCGTGTCCGACGGCGGCGCCCGGTCGACCATCGAGGTGCCGCTGGACGGGGCTCCCGCGGCCCTGGTCGTCTGGCGGGAGGGCCGTCCGACGCCGGCGCCTTCCCCGGCGGGGAAGGCGGTCCGGGTGCTCGACCTCTCGGCGGGCTGGCACGGCAGGTTGGTCCCCACGATGGACAACACCTGGGGCGATCTGGCGCTGCCCGCCGGAACCTCCGTGGAGGAGCCACAGATCTGGACCATGGAGTGGACCGGGGGTGGGGCGTGGCAGCGGGCCCGCGTCACCTACGGCAACCGGGTCCGGGTCCTGCCTCCGGTGCCGCTCGATCGGGTTCCCGAGCCGCTGGACGCGGCGTGTGCACAGCGGGTCCTGGCCGGTGAAGTCCCCCTCGTGCCACCGGAGTCCGGCTGGGACGTCGCGGTGTACTCGTCGAGCCGGGGCATCCCGGACCAGGGCGGGTTGCTGGGCACCAAGGGGCTGGTGAACGAGGAGTTCGTACGTGTCCCCGTGCCGGTCGGCGCGACGGCCGCCCGGGTTCGGACGATCGTCGAGACCGGCCGCCGGGGGCTCGCCGAACTGCACGTCGGCGCGGAGGCGGTCAAGCGGGTGTGGTGGAACGGCGAACCGCTGTATCTGGACGGCGGCGGCTACGTCGTCTCCGCCCGGGTCACCGTGGTCCGCGACCGCAACGTCCTGGAGTACGAACTGTCGGGTGCCCAGGACCGGCCCTCGACGATCTCGGCCGCCGCAGGCACACCGCTCGGCAGCTTCTTCTGCCTGACCGAGCCGGGCGGGTTCGGACCGCGCCCACGGTTCATGCGCCCGCCCGACGGGGTCCGGCCCGACGGCCGGGTCGGCTATCGCGCCCGGTTGCGGGCCCCGGCCGGGGATGCGCGGACGGTGCTCGTCGTGGGTGCCGCCTCGGCGGTGACCGTGCTCCTCGACGGGGAGGTGGTGGCGCGCCAGGAGAAGGCGGAGTACTACGCGGCGGACTGGGGCGCCGTGCCCGTGTTCTTCCGTCACGAGGCTCGGATCGGGGCGGGCGCGCACACGCTGGAGGTCGTGGCCGACAGCGCCGATGTCCGGGACGCGGTGTTCGTCGACCTGGTGGCACGGTCGGGGTCCGGGGTGACGTCCCTGGTCAGCGGTGCCGGCTGGGAGGCCGAGACGGGCGCGTGGCGGGGCCGGACCGTCGAGGACGAGCGCAGGCGGGGCGAGTTGCAGCACTGCCACGCCGCCGTGAGGCCGCACCCGCTGCCGGACACCGCATGGCTCAACGGCCGTCCGGTGCCCGGCGGGACGGTGTGGCCGTCGCGTTCCACCGATGACGTCCACCCGGCGCCGCAGCGGTTCCGGTTCACCGTTCCGCCGGGGACGGTGTCGCTGGAGCTGCCGTTGGCGCTGCACGCGCGGGTGCGGGTGGGGGGTGGAGAGGAACTCGCCCTGGCGGGCGATCGGCTGACCCTCCGGGAACCTCTCCCGGAGCCCACCGCGGTCGGGGTGGTCACCGAGCCCACGGCGGTGCTGCGGGGCGGCTCCGCCTGGCGGGGGCCGGTACGGGTGCGGACCGTGCCCGCACCACTGGCGCTGGGCGACTGGCGCGAGCGGGGACTGGGCGGCTGGAGCGGGGGTGTGACGTACGCGCGGGTGGTGGAGGTGCCGCCCGGGTGCGATCCGGTGCTGGATCTCGGGCGGGTGCGGGGCAGCGTGGAGGTGTCGGTCGACGGGGAGTTCGCCGGTGAGGCGTTCTGCGCGCCCTACCGCTTCCCGTTGCGCGGTGCCGCCGGGCGTACCGTCCGGCTGGAGGTGACGGTCCGGGGCACGCTGGCGCCGTATCTCGCGGAGGCCACCCCGACCGCCTGGGCCTTCGCGTCCCAGTTGTCCTCGGGGCTCTTCGGTCCGGCGACGCTGCGGATCCCGACCGACTCGCCCCTGGCCGGCTAGTCCTCCGAGGACGGCCGGGTGGAGTCGCGACGGACGAGGCCGGGGGCGAAGACGCGGGTTTCGTGGAGGTGGTCCGCGCGGGCCTCGATCTCGTCGAGCAGCATCTCCACGGCCGCCCGGCCGAGGTCCTCGACCGGCTGCCGGACCGTCGTCAGGGTCGTCGCCCCGAACGTCGCGACATCGAGGTCGCCGTAGCCGACGACCTGCAGGTCCTCGGGGATGCGCACGCCCCGTTCGGTGAGGCCCCGGCACAGGCCCGCGGCGAGGAAGTCGTTGGTGCAGAACACCCCGTCGGGCAGGTCCTTGAGCCCGCGGGCGATCTCCGTGCCGTACGCGACGGTCATCCGCTCGGCGACGACCTGGTCGAGCCGGGCCTCGCGGCGACTGCGCACGGCCTGCCGGGCGCCCTGGTAACGGTCGGCGCACTGCCGTATACCGCGCTCGCCGTTGACGACGAGGACGTCACGGGCACCGCTGTCGAGGAGGTGCTGTACGGCGATGCGGCCGCCGGCGATGTCGTCGACGGAGGCGGAACAGCCCTCCCGGTCGGACATCGCACGGTCGGCCAGGACGAGCGGGATGCCCCTTTCCCGCAGCCGTGCCAGCCGGCCCGGGTCGGCGCTGAGCGGGACGACCACCGCTCCCACGGCCCGCTGCTCGACGAGCATGCTGAAGTAGCCCTGCTCCCGTTCCGGGGCGTCGCCGCTGTGGCACAGCACGAGGGAGTAGCCGTGGTCGTAGGCCGCGTCGGCGGCGCCTCGCGCGATGCGCGCGTAGAAGGAGTTGGTGACGTCGGGCAGCACGAGCCCGATCGCGGAGGAGTGGCCGGTGCGCAGGCCCGCGGCTCCCGGGTGGGGAACGTAATCGAGCGCGGCGACCGCGACGCGGACGCGCTCGGCGGTCCGGGCGTTGACCCGCTCGGGCCGGTTGAGCACGTTCGACACCGTGGACACCGACACGCCGGCGGCGGCCGCGACGTCCTGAATGCGGGCGGGGCGTGCCGGAACGGCCTCCACCCCCCTCGCTGTTGCAGCCGTGCGACCAGGCACGACGGTGACCTTCATGGGCGTCGCGAGTATATCGCGACCGGATGTGGAACGTTTTTGCCGACCTGCTGCCCGATGGGCTCCTCGTCACGCGGTGGGCCGCCGCGCGAGCGGGTGCCGCGCGAGCGGGTGCCGCGCGAGCGGGTGCCGCGCGAGCGGGTGCCGCGCGAGCGGGTGCCGCGCGAGCGGGTGCCGCGCGAGCGGGTGCCGTCGGTGGCGATCGGCGACGGCGACGGCGACCGGTGGGACGCCCTTCTCTCCCAGGGCTGCACCGTCCCGGTCGCCGCGCCGCTCGGCGCCATCGCCCCGCCGCTCTCGAAGCGGATCCCCCTTGGCCTCCTTGCCGAGTGGGCTCAGCAGGATCACCACGGCCAGGGGGGCACGAGGGTCCACACCATCGCCGACGGATACCCGTGGCGCTCGGCGGGGGCCTCCTGGATCGGCCGGAGTCGCAGCGAAGGCTGGTGCCGCGGCAGGCGATGTTCGCCCCGTCGCGACGCCCGGAACGCTCCCCATGCTCGGCTCCGCCCGAACGGAAGGGACCCCTGCCGCCGCACCGGACGCCGCTCCTCAACGAGCCAACGTTGTCTGCCGCGGCACTGGGCAGGCGGCGACGCGATGCGGGCCGAGCGCGGCCCAGGACCGGACCGAGAGCGCCGACGCCCGTCAGCGGCGCTCGGGAACCCGCCGTCCCGGCGCCGTGACGTCGCCGGACGCCGCCGCGTCGATCAGGCGGCGGAAGGTGGCGCACTCCAGGTGGCTCGGTGCGGGGCAGGCGGCGGCGTGCCGCAGGGAGTCCCGCAGGACACCCAGTTCGCGGATCCTGCGGTCCAGTTCGTCCGCCTTGGCCGACAGCTTCCGCCGGTCGATGCGCGGCTGCCCGTCCGGCGCGAACATCTGCGCGATCTCGTCGAGGGAGAACCCGGCCGTCCGTCCCAGCGCTATCAGTGCCAGCCGCTCCAGGACCCCGGGGTCGTACTGCCGCCGCAGGCCGCGCCGGCCGGTCGAGGTGATCAGCCCCTTCTCCTCGTAGAACCGCAGGGTCGAGGCCGGCACTCCGGTGCGGTGCGCCACCTCGGCGATGTCCAGCTCTGCCATTGTCTTGACCTCAAGTCGACTTGAAGTAGAACGCTGTCATCCCGTCCGCACGAAGGCAAGACGAAGGCAAGCAGAGGGAGAGACGACGATGGATGCCTCACACACGTCCCATGACGAGCAGGCCGCCCGCTGGAACGGGCCCGCCGGTCATGCCTGGGTGGATCTCCAGGGGCTGCTGGACGACATGTTCAGGCCCTGGGAGGAGCTGCTCGTCGACACCGTGGCCGTCGAACACGCGGCGAGTGTGCTGGATGTCGGCTGCGGCACGGGAAGCGTGACCCGTGCCGTCGCACGCAGGGTGGGTCACTGCGTCGGTGTCGACATCTCCGGCCCGATGCTCGACACGGCCCGGGCGCGCGCCGAGCAGGAGGGCGTACCGGCCTCCTTCATCCAGGCCGACGCGCAGGAGCACGCGTTCGAGCCGGCCGCCTTCGACGCCGTCGTCTCGCGCTTCGGCGTCATGTTCTTCAGCGACCCCGTGCGGGCCTTCGGCAATCTGAGGAGCACGGTGAGGGACGGAGCGGCACTGCGGTGCGTCGTGTGGCGGGGCCCCGAGGAGAACCCGTTCATGACGACGGCGGAGCGCGCCGCGGCCCCGTTCCTGCCGGAGCTTCCCGCCCGGCAGCCGGACCAGCCGGGCCAGTTCGCCTTCGCGGACCCCGAGCGGGTCCATCGCATTCTGGCGGAGAGCGGCTGGGCCGGGATCGACATCCAGCCGGTGGACGCGGTCTGCGCCCTGCCGGAGAAGGACCTCGTCACGTACTTCACCCGGCTCGGTCCGCTCGGCACGGTCCTGCCCGGGGCCGACGAGCGGACCCGGGCCGAGATCATCGAGGTGGTCCGGCCCGCCTTCGATCCCTTCGTGCAGGGCGCGGAGGTCCGCTACACCGCGGCCTGCTGGATGGTCTCGGCGCGGGCCGCCGGGGCGAAACTTTCGTGAGGTCCGGCCCCCTTTTCCGGACGCGGGCGACCCGCGCATAGTGAGGTCACGATGACGCAGAAGAGAGCCCTGGTGGTCCGAGGCGGCTGGGAAGGGCACCAGCCGGTCGAGGCCACGGAACTGTTCCTGCCCTTCCTCCGGGCCAACGGATACGCCGTCCGGGTCGAGGAGTCGACCGAGATCTACGCGGATACCGCCGAGATGGCCGGCACGGACCTGATCGTGCAGTGCGTGACGATGTCGGAGATCACGCGCGACCAGCTGGCGGGGCTGTCCTCGGCGGTCGTGGCCGGTACCGGCTTCACCGGCTGGCACGGCGGCATCGCCGACTCCTTCCGGGCCTCCTCGGACTATCTGCACCTGGTGGGCGGCCAGTTCGCCACGCACCCGGGCAAGATGCCGTGCGAGCGCCGGGGTGAGGCGGCGGACAACTTCCTGCCCCACACCATCACCCTCACCGATGCCGGTCGCGCGCACCCGATCACGGCCGGCATCGAGGACTTCGTGCTGGAGACCGAGCAGTACTGGGTGCTCCACGACGACCTCATCGACGTCCTGGCCACCACCACGCATCCGGTGCGGTCGTGGGAGCCCTGGCACCGGCCGGTCACCTCGCCGGCGGTCTGGACCCGCCGGTGGGGCGCCGGGCGGATCGTGGTGACGACCCCGGGGCACAGCGTCGACGTCCTGGAGAACCCCCACGTCCGCACCATCGTCGAGAGGGGCATGCTGTGGGCGACGCGCACCGCGTCGGCATCGTAGGGCTCGGCGTCATCTCCCGCGCGTACCTGGACACGCTGGTGGGACATCCCGGTGTGCGGGTCACCGCGGTCGCCGACCTCGACGCCTCCCGGTCGGCGGTGGCCGCCGCCGAACTGCCCGGCGCCCGGGCGCTGTCGGTCGAGGAACTGCTGAGCAGCCCGGACGTGGACACGGTGCTGAACCTCACCACCCCGGCCGCCCACGCGGAGATAGCACTCGGGGCGATCCGCCACGGCAAGAACGTCTACGGGGAGAAGCCGCTGGCGGCGGGCCTGGCGGACGCCCGGGCCGTCCTGGACGCCGCCGCGAAGGCGGGTACCGGGGTGGGCTGCGCCCCGGACACCGTCCTGGGCACGGGAGTTCAGACCGCGCGGGCGACCGTGGAGGCGGGAAGAATCGGGCGGCCCCAGTTCGCCTCGGCCGTGATGGTCACCCCGGGCCACGAACGCTGGCATCCCCACCCCGACTTCTACTACACGGCCGGGGGCGGCCCGTTGCTGGACATGGGGCCGTACTACCTCTCGTCCCTGGTCCATCTGCTCGGGCCGGTGCGGGCCGTGATCGGGGCGGGCGGGAGGCTGCGCTCCGAACGCGTCATAGGTTCCGGCCCGCGTGCGGGCGCGCGCATACCGGTCGAGGTGGACAGCCATGTGTCGGGAGTGCTGGAGCACGTGAACGGGACGCTGACCACGCTCACGACGAGCTTCGACGGCGTGGCCACCACGGCCGCCCCCATCGAGGTCCACGGTGAGAGCGGCTCCCTCGCGGTCCCCGATCCGAACCGCTTCGACGGCGAGGTGCGCCTGCACGCGCTCGGCGGCACCGGGTGGCGCGCCCTCCCGGTGTCGGCGGGCTACGCGGACGGCGCGCGCGGCCTCGGCCTGCTCGACTTCCTCACCGCCGACGGCGAGCGGGCGCCTCGCGCGAACGGTGAACTCGCGCTGCACGTGCTGGAGACGATGACCGCTCTGCTGCGGGCGGCGGCCGAGGGACGGCGGATCGAGCTGACGACATCGGCCCGGGTACCCGCCCCCGTGCCCCTGACGGCGGCCGCGCAATGGCACGGCCGGACCGTCTGACGTCAGTCCACGGGCCAGGTGTGCGCGGGCGCGTTCATGTGCATGTAGTCCATGTACGTCCGGGTCATCTGCCGCAGCGCCTCCCGCCGGTCGGAGATGCCGGCCTTCTCCAGGTGGTGCACCATCTCCGCCTGCCACAGGGCGCCGTTGCGCCCGGTGACGCAGCGCTGCTCGATGATGCCCAGCAGGGGCTCGCGCCACTCGGTGTCCATGCCGGTCAGCTCCAGGCCCTTGTGGGCCAGGGGCAGCAGCCGTCGCAACACCAGTTCGGTGACCGGTACTTCGCCCACGCCGGGCCAGTACAGGCGGGCGTCGATGCCGTCGCGGGCGGCGGTGTGCAGGTTCTCCTCGGCGACCGAGAAGGACATCCGCGTCCACACCGGCCGGTCCTCGTCGACCAGGGCGCGGGTCAGTCCGTAGTAGAAGGCGCCGTTGGCGATGATGTCGGCCACGGTGGGGCCGGCGGGCAGCACCCGGTTCTCGATGCGCAGATGGGGGCCGCTGTCGGTGACGGCGTAGATGGGGCGGTTCCAGCGGTAGATCGTGCCGTTGTGGAGGGTCAGTTCGCCCAGCTGGGGAACACCGCCGCTGTCCAGCTCCTGCTGCGGGTCCTCGTCCTCGCACAGGGGCAGCAGGGCCGGGAAGTAGCGCACGTTCTCCTCGAAGAGGTCGAAGACGCTGGTGATCCAGCGCTCCCCGAACCACACCCGGGGCCGTACGCCCTGGGCCTTGATCTCCTCGGGGCGGGTGTCGGTGGCCTGCTCGAACAGGGGGATGCGGGTCTCGCGCCACAGCTCCTTGCCGAACAGGAAGGGCGAGTTCGCCGCGAGGGCGATCTGTACACCCGCGATGGCCTGGGCCGCGTTCCAGTAGTGCGCGAACTCCTTGGGCTCCACCTGGAGATGGAACTGGGTGCTGGTGCAGGCGGCCTCGGGGGTGATGGTGTCGGCGTACGTCGACAGGCGCTCCACTCCGTCGACCTTGATCCGCAGATCCTCGCCCCGGGCGGCGAAGATCTGCTCGTTGAGCAGCCGGTACCGCGGGTCGCCGGAGAGCGCGGACTCGCTGACGTCCGACTCGCCCAGGGTGGGCAGGATGCCGACCATGATCAGGTGGGCGCCCACCGCCGCGGCGCGGTCCTCCGCGTGGTTGAGGGCGTCGCGGATCGCCTGCTCCCAGGAGCCGGGGCCACCGGCCGTCAGCTGCCGGGGCGGGATGTTGATCTCCAGGTTGAACCGGCCCAGCTCGCTCGACCAGGCGGGGTCGGCGATCGCCCGGAGCACGTCGGTGTTGCGCATCACGGGCAGCCCGGCGTCGTCCACCAGGTTGAGCTCGATCTCGAGACCGACCTGGGGGCGTTCGCTCTCGAACCCCGACTCGTGGAGCATCCGGGCGAGCACCTCGAGGTCGGTGTGCATCTTCTCCCGGTACCGACGGCGGTCCTCCCGGGTGAACACCAGGGCCGGCACGTCACGTCCCATGTGCCCTCCTGCGCTCCTTCGGCGGATGCGTCCGCACCCTCGGCGGATACGTCTCGTCCCAGAGTCGCACCTTGTCCTCGACCACGCACCCACCCGGCCTGAGTTTGTGCCGAAAACAAACAAACCCCGGACGCCCAACGACGTGCCGGGCGACGGAGCGGGTCCTGCCCTGCGCGAGGTGCTTCTTCGCGCGGTGGCCGACTCCCTGACCCGACTCCGCACAGCCCTCGCCTTCTGCTGGGCGGAAGGGCTCTCCGCCGGCCGCACTGACCGGTGTGGCGGTGGCGGCGGCCGCAGGGGCGCTGGTGGGGGCGGTGGCCCGGCGGGCGGACGGGGACTGAGGAGGGCAGGCTGCCAGGAGGGAGCCCGGTGATCCTGGGTACCCGTGGCCGGGCCCGTGGTGATCACCGGCCCGTACGTCAGGTACAAGGAGGCAGATCCGTGACCGAACAGCAGCACCCCGGCGAGCAGCACCCGACCCCGGAATTCCCCACCCAGGACCAGCCGCACCCCGGCTGGACGGGGCCGATGGACCCGCCCCCGGACCACGGTGAGGAGTCCTACCGGGGCAGTGGCCGGCTGGCCGACCGCAAGGCCGTGATCACCGGCGGCGACTCCGGGATCGGCCGCGCGGTCGCCCTGGCGTTCGCCCGCGAGGGAGCCGACGTGCTCTTCACCCATCTGGAGGACGAGAAGGACGACGCCGGCGAGACGGTCCGGCTGATCGAGGAGGCCGGCCGGCGTGCCGTGCCCGTCGCGTGCGACGTGCGCGAGGAGGAGAACTGCCGGGCCCTGATCGACCGCGCCGTGCAGGAGTTCGGCCGGATCGACGTCCTCGTGAACAACGCGGCGTACCAGATGGCCCAGCCCGACGGCATCGAGGCGATCACCACCGAACAGTTCGACCGGGTGCTGCGCACCAACCTGTACGGCATGTTCTGGCTGTGCAAGCTGGCCCTGCCGCACATCCCGGAGGGCGGCAGCATCATCAACTCCACCTCGGTGCAGGCGTACAAGCCCAGTCCGCATCTGCTGGACTACGCGACGACGAAGGGCGCGATCGTCACGTTCACGCAGGGGCTGGCACAGATGCTGATCGAGAAGGGCATCCGCGTCAACGCGGTCGCACCGGGCCCGGTCTGGACGCCGCTGATCCCTGCGACCCTGCCGGACACGCAGACGTTCGGCAAGCAGGCCCCGATCGGACGGCCCGCGCAGCCCGCCGAGATGGCTCCGGCGTATGTCTTCCTCGCCTCGCAGGAGGCGTCGTACATCACCGCCGAGATCGTCAACGCGACGGGCGGGACGCCGCTGCCGTAACCACCGGGGACGGCCACCGGAAAACCCCGGTCCCGCGGAGCGCTCCATGCGGCAGACTCGGCGCCATGGAGACCGCCGAGTTCCTTCAGACCCTGGAGACGGAAGGCCGGTTGCTCGCCGCGGCCGCCGAGGAGGCCGGGACGGACACCACGGTGCCCACCTGCCCGAAGTGGCAGGTGGGCGACCTGTTGCGGCACACCGGCGCGGTGCACCGCTGGGCCGCCGCCTACATCGCGGAGCGGAGCACCGAACGCCGCCCGCTGGTGGAACCCACCGGCCTCGACGGCGCGGGGCTCGTGGCCTGGTACCGCGACAGCCACCGGCATCTCGTCGGCACGCTGGCCGGTGCCGCGCCCGACGTGGAGTGCTTCACCTTTCTGCCCGCGCCGTCCCCGCTGGCCTTCTGGGCCCGGCGGCAGGCGCACGAGACGGCCGTGCACCGGGTCGACGCGGAGTCCGCACGCGGCGGCGGCCCGACGTCCCTCACCCCCGAGTTCGCGACCGACGGCATCGACGAACTGCTGCGCGGCTTCCACGCCCGCCCCAGGAGCCGGGTACGCACCCCCGAGGCGCGCGTCCTGCGGATCCGCACCGAGGACACCGGCGCGGTGTGGACGGTACGGCTGTCGCCGGAGCCGCCCGTGACCACGCGGGACGCGTCCGCGGAGGCGGCGTGCGAACTGTCCGGCCCGGCCGAGCAGTTGTATCTGGCGCTGTGGAACCGCGCGCCCCTGCCGAACGTCACGGGCGATGGGGCGCTCGCCACGCTGTGGCGGGAGACATCGGGGATCTGAGCGCGGCCGACGGGGATCAGCCGTCGGTGAGCATCCGCGCCGGTACCCGCGCGCTGCACGGGAAGCACCTCTCCGTGCCGCGCGCGTCCCTTCGCCGTGAGACAGACCTTCACACCACGCCGGTCCTCGGGGTACATGCCGCGCTCGACGAGTCCTTCCCTCTCCAGCCGTGCGAGCTGGGAGGAAAGGCAGGGCCGGGACATGGGCTCAGTGCGGGTACGGGTCGGGCGCTGACACGGGCGGGCAGCGGGCCGTGGAACTTGCCCGCCGGGCGCACCCCTGTTTCACTCGTCGGATGACCAGTCACGGGGGACGGCGTACCCAGGCCGAACGCGACGCGATCACCGTCGAGATCGGGTACGCGCTGTGCAGTGCGGCCTTCGCCGCCGCGGTGGTGTTCGGGGCCGTGGCCGGGCCCGCGCTGCTCTTCGACCTGCCGGACACGCCGGAGCGCCTGCTGCTGCGCGCGGGTCTGGTGCTGGCGCCGGTGCTCTTCGCCGCCCGGGCGGTCAGTGTGCTGGTCCGCTTCCGCAAGGCCGATCAGCCCGGGCGCACCAGCCCCGACTCGTAGGCGACCACGACCGGTTGGGGCCCTGTCACGGGCCCCGAGTGTCACCATCGTGCGGCTCACGTGGGTCTTCGCGGTGAGCGGGCTGACGACCAGGCGGCGGGCGATCTTCCCTTTGTGCCAGGGCCACCGGGGCGCCCGCCCTTCCGACCGGTCCCAGCGCGCGGGCCCGTGCCGCCACCACTGCGGCGGGCCCGCCCCGCGTGCGCTGCTCGTCCATACCGGCCACGCTGGACGCCGCGCCCGCGGCGGCGTCGCCCCGGCGGGCTGGTCACGCGTACTCCCCGGGAAGTAGGGCCGCCCATCCCGTGCCGCTCGACGCCGTCCGCGCCGACGACGCGAGCCGCGACCGGTGCCGGACCGCAGGTCGTGCTCGGCCGCTCGCCGACGGGGGGTGCGGCGGGCCGGCGGGCCCATCGTGCGGCGGCGGCTCACGCGGGCCCGGGCATCAGCCCCACCCCCCGGGCGAGTTGCCCCACCGCGTGCCGGAAGAACGCCTCCCGGTCCTCCACCATCCGGTTGAACTGGCCGAACACCTCGAAGCTGACCAGTCCGTACAGCTGGGCCCATGCCGCGACGAGTACCGTCACGACCTCCAGCGGGACGTCGGGCGCGAAGTCGGCGGCCATTCGTTCGGCCTCGGGGCGCAGACCGTCCGGCAGCGAGGGCAGGGCAAGGCCCGGACCCCGATGAGCGTCGCGCGCGATGCCGATGAGCAGGAGGCCCACCCGGGCGGCGGCCGGAACGGTCGCGTCGGGGGCGGTGTAGCCGGGGACCGGCGATCCGTAGATCAGCGCGTACTCGTGCGGGTGCTCCAGCGCCCAGCCCCGCACCGCCTCACACACCGCGACCCAGCGCTCGAAGGGGCCGGCGGTGTCGTCGTGGGCCGCTTCGGCGCTCTCCCCCAGCGAGTCGTAGGCGTCGATGATGAGGGCGGTCAGCAGGTCGTCACGGCTGGGGAAGTAGCGGTACAGGGCGGAGGAGACCATACCGAGCTCACGGGCCACGGCCCGCAGGGAGAGCCGGGCGGCGCCCTCCGCCGCGAGTTGCCTGCGGGCCTCGTCCTTGATGGCCGCGGTGACTTCGATCCTGGCCCGGGCACGGGCGCCGTGTGCGGTGCTCATGCCCGGCAGTCTCCCATGAGAGCGGAGCAGCGCACACAAATGAGAGCGATGAACAAAAAAGAGAGCAGTGCTCTTGTAATTACTCACCCCGCCCGGCAGACTGGGGGCGAAGAGAGCGAGAGCAGCGCTCACACAAGAGAGCACTGCTTCGCCGCAGACGAGGGGTCCTCATGTCCACGCACGTCCGGAAGCCCGGCTGGCTCACCGTCAACGTCCTCAACCGTCTCGTGGCCTGGCTGACCCGCCGCGGCATCAGCGTCTGGGGCTCGCGTGTCCTCGCCGTCCGCGGCCGCAAGAGCGGCCAGTGGCGCACCACGCCGGTCAACCTGCTGACCCTGGACGGCAAGCAGTACCTGGTCGCCCCCCGCGGCCATGTGCAGTGGACGCGCAACCTGCGCGCCGCGGGCGGCGGTGAACTCCACCTCGGCAGGCGTGTGGACAGCTTCACCGCGACCGAGGTGAGCGACGACGACAAGGCACCGGTCCTGCGCGCCTACCTCAAGCGCTGGAAGGCGGAGGTCGGGGTCTTCTTCAACGGAGTCGGCCCCGGCTCCACGGACGACCAGTTGCGCCGCATCGCCCCGGACCACCCGGTCTTCGAGATCACCCCGACGAGCTGATCTCGCCGTCCGTCGCGGGACGGCGGTCCAGCGCGGACAGGGCCCGCTGGGCCACCGGGTACGAACGGACGATCTCGCCCAGCGACGTCGACCCCTGCGTGATCTCCTTGAACGCCTTCCAGGCCGGACGCAAGCCCGTCAGCGCCGCGTGGAACAGCCCGGGACGGCGCTCGAACGCCGTCAGCAGCCGCTTGCCGACACTCATCTCCACTCCGAGCCCGGCCTTCACGGCGAACGCGTAGTTGAGGGCCTGCCGACGCGTGTCCACCGCGTCGTGCGCCTCGGCGATCCGCACCGCCCACTCCCCCGCCAGCCGGCCCGACCGCAGCGCGAAGGAGATCCCCTCACGGGTCCACGGCTCCAGCAGCCCCGCCGCGTCACCGCACACCAGCACCCGTCCGCGCGAGAGCGGGGAATCGTCGGCGCGGCATCGGGTCAGGTGCCCCGAGGAGATGCTCGGCTCGAAGCCGGCGAGGCCCAGGCGTCCGATGAACTCCTCCAGGTACCGCTTCGTCGCGGCGCCTTCACCCCGGGCCGAGATCACTCCGACCGTCAGGGTGTCCCCCTTGGGGAAGACCCAGCCGTAACTGCCGGGCATGGGGCCCCAGTCGATGAGCACCCGGCCCTTCCAGTCCTCTGCGACGGTCTCCGGCACCGGGATCTCCGCCTCCAGGCCGAGATCCACCTGGCCGAGCTTGACCCCGACATGCGCCCCTATGCGGCTGGCACTGCCGTCCGCCCCGACGACGGCCCGTGCCAGCACGACCTCGCCGCCCTGGAGGACCACGGCGACCGTGCGCCGGTCCGGCACCGACGAGCCGTGCTGTTCGACCCGCTGCACCGTGACACCCGTGCGCAGCTCGGCGCCCGCCTTCTGCGCGTGCTCGACGAGCTGCTGGTCGAACTCGGGCCGGTTGATCAGCCCGAACAGCATCTGCCGGGACCGCCGCGTGCGCGTGAAGCGGCCGTTGTTCGAGAACGTCACCGCGTGCACCCGGTCCCGGAGGGGCAACTCGAAGCCGGGCGGCAGCGCGTCGCGCGAGGGACCGATGATGCCGCCGCCGCACGTCTTGTACCGCGGCAGCTCCGCCTTCTCCAGCAACAGCACGCGTCTGCCCGCAACCGCCGCCGCGTACGCGGCCGAAGCGCCCGCGGGTCCCGCGCCCACCACGACGACGTCCCACACCTGGCGCACGTCGTCCGCCGAAGAGTTCTCGCTGCTCACGATGGTCTACTGCTCCCGATCAAGCCGCCTGCCGCTGTCTCCCGCATCCTACGGCGGCGGTCACCGCAGGCCGCTGTGGGAGGATCGGCGACGTGGGTGGCCCTTACACGGGGCCGTGCCCGCACCACACGATCACCGCGTACCGAGACGTACGCATCCGTACAACGTCGCACCCACGAGGAGCGTGCCCATGCCGTCGAATCCGGTCGCCGAAACCGTCGCCTCGCTGATGCCCAGGGCGAAGGAAGAACTCACCGAACTGGTGGCCTTCCGGTCGGTGGCGGACTTCGACCAGTTCCCGAGGAGCGAGTCCGAGGGCGCCGCCCGCTGGATCGCCGACGCGCTCACCGCCGAGGGGTTCGAGGACGTGGCCCTGCTCGACACCCCCGACGGCACGCAGTCGGTCTACGGCTTCCTGCCCGGGCCGGCGGGCGCGAAGACCGTTCTGCTCTACGCCCACTACGACGTGCAGCCGCCGCTGGACGAGGCTGCCTGGACGACCCCGCCCTTCGAGCTGACCGAGCGGGACGGGCGCTGGTACGGGCGCGGGGCCGCCGACTGCAAGGGCGGGCTGATCATGCACCTGCTGGCGCTGCGGGCGCTGAAGGCGAACGGCGGCGTTCCCGTTCATGTGAAGGTGATCGCCGAGGGTTCGGAGGAGATGGGCACGGGCGGCCTGGAGCAGTACGCCGAACAACACCCCGGCCTGCTGGAGGCGGACACCATCGTGATCGGCGACGCGGGCAACTTCCGCGTCGGCCTGCCGACCGTCACCTCCACCCTGCGCGGCATGACCATGGTGCGCCTCCAGGTCGACACGCTCGCGGGCAATCTGCACTCGGGCCAGTTCGGCGGTGCCGCGCCCGACGCGCTGGCCGCCCTCATCCGCGTGCTGGACTCGCTGCGCGCCGAGGACGGTTCGACGACCGTCGAGGGGCTCTCGGGTGACGCGGCCTGGGAGGGGTTGCAGTACGAGGAGGAGCAGTTCCGCCAGGACGCCAAGGTCCTGGACGGCGTCGAGCTGATCGGGTCCGGGACGGTCGCCGACCGCATCTGGGCACGGCCGGCCGTCACGGTCATCGGCATCGACTGCCCGCCCGTGGTCGGGGCCACCCCGTCCGTGCAGGCCCGTGCCCGGGCGCTGATCAGCCTGCGGGTGCCGCCGGGCGTGGACGCGGGTGAGGCGACCAAGCTGCTCCAGGCGCACCTGGAGGCACATACGCCGTGGGGCGCACGGATCGGCTGCGAGCAGATCGGCCAGGGCCAGCCCTTCAGCGCCGACACCACCAGCCCGGCGTACCGGGCCATGGCGGACGCGATGGCGGTGGCCTACCCCGGGCAGGACATGCAGTACGCGGGACAGGGCGGCTCCATCCCGCTGTGCAACACGCTGGCCGCCCTCTACCCGCGAGCGGAGATCCTGCTCATCGGGCTGAGCGAGCCGGAGGCCCAGATCCACGCGGTGAACGAGAGCGTCTGTCCCGAGGAACTGGAGCGTCTGTCGGTGGCGGAGGCGCTGTTCCTGCGCACCTACGCGGCGAACTGACCGCTCTGCCCGCAGCAGAAGGCCCTCGTCCCCGGACGGGGGCCTTCCTGGGGTCGTCGCATGGACGTCATCGAGCTGTCCCCCCGACTGCACCTGCTGCGCTTGCGCTTCCCGGTCGGCCAGGCCTACCGCTGGCGCGACGGCGGCGAACTGACGCTGGTCGACGCCGGCCCGGCCGGCTCCGGTGCCCCGATCGCCGAGGCGGTGACCGTCCTCGGCCGGCATCCCCGGGACGTGCGGCGCATCGTGCTCACCCACTTCCACGAGGACCACGCGGGCGGAGCGGCCGAGTTCGCCGCGCTCAGCGGCGCCGAGGTGCTGGCCCACCGGCTGGACGCGCCCGCCGTACGCGGCGACGTCCGGGGCCCCGAGCCGTTGTTCGAGGACTGGGAGCGGCCCCTGCACGAGCAGGCGCTGAGGCTGTGCCCCAGGGCGCCCCCGCCCGGCCCCGGGAGGTCACCGAGGTGTGCGGCGGCGAGGTGCTGGACATCGGCGGCGGGGCACACGTCGTGCACGTGCCGGGGCACACGAACGGCAGCGTCGCGCTCCGTCTCCCGCGGCACGGGGCGCCCCGGCCCTTCACCTGGACCGAGACAGCCGACGAGATCCTCAACCTACTCGCCGACTACCTCGCCAAGGTCGGAACCACCGGCCAGAAAACAGAGCAGGACCAACCCTCAGGATTTCCGGCGCAGCACACTAGCCGAGAGCCGGGTCCAGGACGATGTCCTCCTCGCGCGCCGTGACGGACGGCTCCTCGGGAAAGTGGCAGGCGGTCAGATGGCCCGAGGGGCTGCCCTCGACGTGCACCAGCCGCGGTTCCTCCAGGGCGCACTTCTCCCGCGCCTTCCAGCAGCGGGTGCGGAAGCGGCAGCCCGAGGGCGGGTCGATCGGGGAGGGCACGTCCCCGGCCAGCCGGATGCGTTCGCGCCGCTCGACGGCGTCCGGGTCTGCCTCGGGGACGGCCGACAGCAGTGCGTGCGTGTAGGGGTGCCGAGGCCGGGTGTAGAGCGACTCGCGCTCGGCGACCTCCACGATCTTGCCGAGGTACATCACGGCGACCCGCTCGGAGAAGTGCCGTACGACGGCGAGGTCGTGGGCGATGAAGACGAAGGCGATGCCGAACTCCCGCTGGAGGTCCTGGAGCAGGTTGACGACCTGCGCCTGGATGGAGACGTCCAGAGCGGAGACGGGTTCGTCGGCCACGATCAGCTTCGGCCGCAGGGCGAGCGCGCGGGCGATGCCGATGCGCTGGCGCTGACCGCCGGAGAACTCGTTCGGGTAGCGGTTGTAGTGCTCGGGATTGAGCCCGACCGTCTCCAGGAGTTCCTGGGCGCGTTTCTTGTGCCCCTGCGGCGGGTTGATGCCGTTGAGCCGCATCGGCGTCTCGACGATGGTGCCGACGGTGTGCCGGGGGTTCAGCGACGAGTACGGGTCCTGGAAGATCATCTGGAGGTTGCGCCGGGCCTCTCGCATCCGCCCGGGTGGCCGGTGCGTGATGTCCTCGCCGTCGAAGACGACGGAGCCGCCGGTGGGTTCGAGCAGCCGGGTGATCAGCCGGCCCGTGGTCGACTTGCCGCAGCCGGACTCTCCGACCAGGCCCAGCGACTCGCCCGGCCCGACGGAGAAGTCGATGCCGTCGACGGCCCGGACGGCCCCGACCTGCCGTTGCAGGATGATGCCCTGACGGATGGGGAAGTGCTTCTGCAGACCGCGTACCTCCAGGAGGTTCTCGCCGGCCGGGCGGTCGGTGCTGTGCCCGGTGGGGGGCTCGGTGGTGCTCACGGCATGCTCCCTTTCGTCCGCCGCCGTCACGGTGCGGTCCGTGCGGTCGCGGCGCCGCGGTCGTCCGGACCGGTCCCGCCGCGGATCTCCTGCTTGGCCTCGTCGCCGAGGTGGCACGCGGCGAGGTGCCGTTCGCTGCCGGGGACCTGGCGCAGCTCGGGCCGTGCCGTCGTGCAACGGCCCTGCGGGACCCAGCCCTTGTAGGCGCAGCGCGGGTGGAAGGAGCAGCCGTCCGGCAGGTTGATCAGGCTCGGCGGGTTGCCGGGGATCGGGTCGAGCCGTTGGCCGACGTCCCCGCTGAGATGCGGCATCGACTGCAACAGGCCCCAGGTGTAGGGGTGTTGTGGCTGTCCGAGCACGTCGCGGGTGGTGCCGTACTCGATGCGCCGGCCGCCGTACATCACCAGGATGTCGTCGGCGACGTCGGCGACCACGCCGAGGTCGTGCGTGATGATGACGACGGCGGAGCCGAACTCCTGCTGGAGGTCGCGGATCAGGTCCAGGATCTGCGCCTGGACGGTGACGTCCAGGGCGGTGGTGGGCTCGTCGGCGATGAGCAGGGCCGGGTCGCACACCAGCGACATGGCGATCATGGCGCGCTGGCGCATGCCGCCGGAGAACTGGTGCGGGTAGTCCCGGACCCGGCGCTCGGGCTGCGGGATGCCGACCCGCTTCAGCATCTCCACCGCGCGGTCCCCGGCCTCCTTCTTGGAGACCTTGTGATGCACCCGGTAGGCCTCGGCGATCTGTGAGCCGACGGTGAAGAAGGGGTGCAGCGCGGACAGCGGATCCTGGAAGATCATGGAGACCGTGCGGCCGCGCAGTGCGCGCATGTCGGCCTCGGGCAGGGCGACGAGTTCCCTGCCCTCCAGCCAGATCTCGCCGGAGACCCGGGCGCGGGTGCCCTTGTGCAGTCCCAGCAGGGCCAGTGAGGTCACCGACTTGCCGGAGCCGGACTCGCCGACGATGCCGAGGGTCCTGCCCTTCTCCAGGGTGAAGGAGACGCCGTCGACGGACTTGACGAGGCCGTCCTCGGTCGGGAAGGCCACCCTCAGGTCGCGTACGTCGAGGAAGGGGGCGGACGCGGGGGCGACATCCGCGGGCTGCGGTGAGGTCGATACGGGCACGGGTGTTCCTAAGGACGAAGAAGGGCTCAGGCGAGGCGCACGCGCGGGTCGACGAGGCCGTACACCAGGTCGACGACGACGTTGGCGAGGACGACGAACGTCGCGGCGAAGAGCGTGGTGCCGAGGATGACCGGCAGGTCGGAGTTCTGGACGGAGTCGACCGCGAGCTTGCCGATGCCGTTGATGCCGAACACCGACTCGGTGATGACCGCGGAGCCGCCGATCAGTGAGCCGACGTCCATGCCGAAGATGGTGATGATCGGGGTGATGGCGGCCCGCAGACCGTGCTTGAGGACGACGGTGGCGGCGGGCAGGCCCTTGGCGCGGGCGGTGCGCATGTAGTCCTCCGCGAAGACCTCCAGCATGGAGGAGCGGGTGAGCCGGGTGTACATCGCGAGGTAGACGATGACCAGGGTGCTCCAGGGCAGGATCAGCCCCTGGAACCAGCCGGCCGGGTCCTCCGTGATCGGCGTGTAGCCGGAGGTCGGCAATATCTGGAACGTGTCGACGAAGAGGTACAGCAGGAGCAGGCCGACGAAGTAGATCTGCACCGACACGCCGAACAGGGCGAGTCCGACCGCCGCCTTGTCGGCGGCCCGGCCCCTGTGCACCGCCGCGACGGTGCCGAGGCCCACGCCCAGGACGAGAAACGCCACCGCGGCGCCGAGGCCGAGGGAGAGGTCCGCCGGGAAGTCCTGGAGCAGGGTGGTCAGGACGGGGGTGTCGGTCTGGAAGGAGATGCCGAGGCAGGGCGCGCCGCAGTGCACGCGCACGCTCTGGTCGCCGTAGTCACGGCCCGCGACCAGCCCCTTGACGAACTCCCAGTACTGCGTCAGGTAGCTCTGGTCCAGGCCCAGCGAGTGCTTGATCTCCGCGAGACGGGAGGGCGAGCAGGTCTTGCCACAGGCCAGGAGCGCGGGGTCGGACGGCAGCGCGAAGAAGATGAAGAAGGTGATCGTGGTGATCACCAGCATGATCACGGCCGCTGCCAGCAGGCGTCTGATGAGGTAACGAAACATGGGGTGCCGGGACCTGACGTGAGGGGGATGCCCGCCGGCGGCCGGGGCCGCCGGCGGGGTTCAGAGGGGATGCGTCACTGCTTGATGTAGGCGTGCACCAGGCTGGGTTCGGCCATGATCGAGTCGTTGATGACCCCGCCGACCTTCGAGCCGCTCACCTCGCTGAAGTTCATGTACATCAGCGGGACGACGGCGGCGTCCTTCAGGATCTGCTGGTCCAGGGCCCCGTAGGCGGCGTTGCGCTGCTTGATGTCGGTCATCCTGCCGATCCTGTCGATCTGCGCGTTGACCTTCGGGTCGTTCAGGTACGAGAGGTCGTTGTTGGACTGCGGGAGCTTCTTGATCTGGCGCCCGTCGAAGAGGGTGGGCAGCACGGTGGAGGCGTTCGGCCAGTCCGCGATCCAGTCGCCCCAGGTCAGGTCGTACTGGTTCTTCACGTTGTCGACGGTGCTGAAGTAGTTGTTCTTGTCGATCGGGGTGATGTTCACCGTGATGCCGATCTTCGCGAGCGCGGTCTTCACGGCGTCGGCGAAGTGCTCGTGCGTGGGGATGTTCTCCACCGCGAGGGACATCGTCGGCTTGGGGTCGCCGGCCTGCTTCATCAGGGCCTTGGCCTTGGTGAGGTCACCGGCGGGGTTGCTGCTGTAGAGGTTGAAGTCCTTGTGCCCGTCGATGCCGGGGGCGAGCATCGTGGTGGCGTAGCCGCCGTAGGCCGAACCGCCGAAGGCTCCGCGTACGGTCGTCTTGTCGACGGCGTACTCGATGGCCTGACGGACCTTGAGGTCCTTGACCCGGTTCATGTTGATCGCCATGTAGTTGATGCCCGGGGCCGGGATCTTGTAGTAGCGCGACTTCAGCGACGGGTCGCCCGCCATCGTCGTCAGGTCGGAGCCGGCGATCGGGGTCTGCGTGATCGCGGTCTGCGCGGAGCCGCCGTCGGACTTGATCTGCTGATCGATGGCAGCCTGGTCCTGCCCGAACTTCGCGTCGATCTCGTCGAGGTTCTGCTGGCGGATCGGGTCGGTCGACCGGCTCCAGTTCTTGTTCCGGACGAGGACCATTTCCTTGTTCTTGGTGTACGACTTGATCATGTAGGGCCCGTCGGACCAGACATGCGTGTCGTACGTGGCGCCGGTGTCGTGGGCCTTGGGCACCGCAGACCAGCCGGTCATGGCCGTCGTCTCGTTGAAGTCGGCGACGGGCTGGTTGAGATGGAAGACGAGCGTGTACTTGTCCGGTGTCCCAATCGAGGCCAGTTGCTTGCCTTGGTACGGGCCCTTGTAGGAGCCGCCGCCGACCAGCCACTGACTGGCGTACGGCGGACCGCCGTTGATGTCCGGGGAGAAGGCCCGCTCGACGCCGTACTTGACGTCCTGGGCGGTGACCTCGGAGCCGTCCTGCCACTTGACGCCGTGGCGCAGGTGGAACGTCCACACGGTCGCGCCCTTGGTGGCCGTTCCGGTGTCGGTCGCCAGATCGCCGACCAGCTTGGGCTGGGGCCCCGTCTCGTCCCAGCCGGTGAGGGTGCGCACGAGCTCGTAGTCCATGCTCGAACCCTCTGTGGTGTAGGTCCGCTGAGGGTCGATGTGGTTGAAGTCGGCGTCGTCGAGGATCGTCAGCGTGCCGCCCTTGGACGGGGAGCCGCTGGCGCTGCTGCCGGAGGACCCTCCACAGGCGGTGGTTCCGAGGGCGATCGCGACGGCGGTTGCCGCGAGAGCGACCGTGCGGGATCTGCGCGTGCTGCGCGTCATTGAGGAAACTCCGTTCTTGCTACGGGTCGGCGGCCGTTGGTGGGACCGCCGTGCCGAGACTCGGGGGGTGGTTCGTCAGCCGCGGCGGGCGCGGGGATCCAGGGCGTCCCGGACGCCGTCCCCGAGCAGGTTGAGCGCCAGGACCAGGAGGAGGAGCAGGACGCCGGGCACGAAGAGGTACATCGGGTCCTGGAGGAAGAACTGGGAGGCGTCCGACAGCAGCGACCCCCAGTCGGGGTTGGGCGGGATGACACCCACGCCCAGGTACGACAGGGCCGCCTCGGTGGTGATGTTCTGCGGGACGGCGAGCGCGAAGGAGATCAGGATCGGCGCCCACAGGTTGGGCAGCAGCTGCCGGAAGAGGATGTGCCGCCGGCCGGCACTCATCAGCCGCGCGGCGTCGACGAACTCCCGCTCGCGCAGGGACAGTACCTGTCCCCGCACCAGGCGGGCGGTGTACGCCCAGGCGAAGACGGCGATGTTGAGGACCAGGACGAGCAGCCGGAGGTTCTCGTCGGTGCCGCCGTGGCTGTTGGTCTGCAGCGCGTTCTGGATCACCGGGGTGAGCGCGATGATGAACAGCAGCTGCGGGAACGCCAGCATCACGTCCATGATCCGGGAGAGCAGGGAGTCGACCCAGCCGCCGAAGTAGCCGGCGGCGAGCCCTGCGACGACGCCGACGGCTGTGGACAGCAGCGCCGAGGCGAATCCCACGTAGAGGGAGGTGCGCAGGCCGTAGACGATCCGGGCGAACAGGTCGTAGCCGGTGCCCGGTTCGACGCCGAGCAGGTGCTGGGCGCTGATGCCGCCCAGCGATCCGTAGGGGAAGTTGCCCGTGTCCGGGTCGATCGCCCGGTTGTCGGGGGTGATCGGTCCCCAGCCGGTCAGCGCGGTGAGGACCGGTGCGAGGAGGGCGATCGAGATGAACAGGAGGGTGGCCGCCAGGGCCACCGTGGTGACCTTGTCCCGCCTGATCCGCCGCCAGGCCATCCGGGCCGGTGAGCGGCCGGCGACTTCCGTGCCGCCGGGTCTGGAGTCCTGCGTCGACGGCTCGGCGTGCAGCGCGGTGCCGCCGCCGGTGTCGACCGGCTGGTGTTGCGTGGTCATCGTACGGACATCCCGGATCTGCCCCTGGGGCAAGGAAATGGGGGTGGCGGTCATTGCTTCCGCCGTGAGACTCTGCGGACTTTCGCAATGGCGTGCGAGTCCGGTCAAGCCGCGCAGGGGCGAGAAAAGGGAGTGTTTGCGGACATGGTGAAGTGTTGACGAGAGCGGGGAACGCGATTACCCGGCGCGTGAAGGTCCGAGGGGAGTTCCTTGGGCAGGGATTGGCCGTGGCTCCGCCGTCGTTTCCTCTCGCTTTTCCCTCGGAATTTCCCGTGCCGGGTAAAGAGCACGCGTACGGCGCCCGCCGTCAGCCGACGGGAACCCCGGCCTCCAGGTAGAAGGCCGCTCCGCGCTCACGGGCCCGCAGGGCCCAGCGCAGCCGCTCGTAGCGCACCGGGGGCAGCAGGCCTGCCGCCTCCTCCTCGGTGACGAACCGCCAGGCGCGCAGCTCCGGACCCGGCAGCAGCAGCCGGCCGGCCTGCGCGGAATGGAGGAGGCCGCCGTCGAAGAGCAGCCGCAGACCGCCGAACCCGGGGGGCACGGGGCGCTCCCAGTCGACGACGAGCAGGCCGGGCACCTCGTCGAGGCTGATGCCGGTCTCCTCGGCGACCTCGCGCATCCCGGCGCGCGCGGGTGCCTCCCCGGGTTCGACGACGCCGCCGGGGAACTCCCAGCCGGCCTTGTACGTGGGGTCGACGAGCAGCACCCGGTCCCGCTCGTCGAAGAGGAGCACTCCGGCGGCGAGTGTCTCGGCGGTGGGCTCCGGCGTCTGCACGATGTCGCAGGCGGGCACGGAACCGCTGGTGACGGCGTCGGCGATCCGGACGGCCGTCTGGTACGGCGTGAGGTCGCTGTTGTCGACCGGGTGGGCGTCGGCGGTGAGCCAGGAGGCGAGTGCGGCCCGGTACGGCTCGATGTGGTCGAAGGACCACTGGCGTATTCGTATCTCGTCCTCGGGCAGGTCCCCCGGAACCTCGCGGCCCGCTATGCGTTCCCGCAGTATCGTTTCAGCCGGTGCGAGCAGGATGTGGCTGACCGGAATCCTGCGCGCGGCCAGCCCGCCGAAGATCTCGTCGCGGTACTCCTGGCGCAGCAGGGTCATGGGGACGACGAGGGTTCCGCCGAGTTCGGCGAGCATCGCGGCCGCCGTGTCGATCACGAGCCGTCGCCAGATGGGCAGGTCCCGGAAGTCGCCGGCCTCGGCGAGGCGTTTGGGCGGCAGCAGGTGGGCGAGCGTGCCGCCGATGACCTCCGGGTCGAAGAGTGTGCTGTTCGGGATCAGGTCGATCAGCTCCCGTGCGGTGGTGGTCTTCCCCGCACCGAACGCGCCGTTGATCCAGACGACGGTCACAGGTCCCCCTCTTCTGTTGGCCCCCTGAGGCTTGCCCGTTCCACCCTGCCACGGAAACCAGCCGCAGTTGAGGGCGCATGACGACGGCGCCGGCGCCCCCTCTGGCGGGAGTGCCGGCGCCGTGGCCGCGAACCGTGGGGCCGTCAGCCCTTCTTGTGCTGGGCGCCGTCCTCCCGGTCCAGGGACAGGCTTTCCTTGGCGACGGTCTCGTCGAGGGTCTTGAGGGTCTCGTCGACGCTCAGGGTGCCCAGACCGTCCCCGAGGGCGTGGGACGGGGTGACCGCCGCGACGACGAAGCCGGTGGCGAGGGAGGCGATGGCGAGCATGCTGCGCTTCTTCATGCCCGGCTCAACGGCCGGACCCGCCGCGGGGTCACGCAGCCTCCTACGACCGGGCGACGGCGCTTCAGGCGGTGTCCCCGTCCCGGTCGGCCGCCCACGCCTCGGGGCCGCCGCCGCGCCACTCGATGAGCCCCGTGGCCGCCACGTACGCCTCGTCCGCGTCCTCGATACCGGCCCGCCGCAGGAACTCGGCCACATCGATCGGTCCGTAGGCGATGCCGAGGAACTGGGCGTCCACACGGACCCGACGGCCGCCGTCCGCGGCGGGCGGGTAGACCACGACGGGTTTCACGGACGCCATGGCACCAGGGTGGACGGGAAGTGCTCCCGCCGCGCGCCGGGCTGGGCCGTTCAGCCCGCCTTGCGCGTGGGCCGGAACTCGTGGACGTCGGCGGTGAGGCTGCCGTCGTGCTGCTCGTAGTGCGACAGGGCGAGGCCGAGCCCGAAGAAGGTGGGGGCCCAATCGCCCACGAAGATGCCCCGGCGGTCTTCGCGGGCGAGGCCGGTACCGGCCTCCCCCTTCAGGGAGCCGTCCCAGGCGACGACGCCGAGGCCGATGGAGGCCAGGCCGGCCGGGCAGGCGCGCTCGCTGCGGACACCCGTCTCGTGCATCTTCATGATGATCATCAGCGGCTCCGATCCATGGAGGACGGCAGGAGACGGCGTGCGCGCGACAGCGGTCGATATTCTCCCTGCTCGCACCGTTTGCCCGACATGGAGGCCGTGAGGCGAGCACGGGAGCGCCCGCCTCACGGCCCGGAGCGTCTTCGTCAGGCACCCACGTAGGCCGCCAGGTGCTCCCCGGTCAGCGTGGAGCGGGACTCGACGAGGTCGGCCGGGGTGCCCTCGTAGACGATCCGGCCGCCGTCGTGGCCCGCGCCGGGGCCCAGGTCGATGATCCAGTCGGCGTGCGCCATGACCGCCTGGTGGTGCTCGATCACGATGACCGACTTGCCGGAGTCCACCAGCCGGTCGAGCAGGCCCAGCAACTGCTCCACGTCCGCGAGGTGGAGGCCGGTGGTCGGCTCGTCGAGGACGTACACGCCGCCCTTCTCGCCCATGTGCGTGGCCAGCTTGAGCCGCTGCCGCTCGCCGCCGGACAGCGTGGTGAGCGGCTGGCCCAGCGTGAGGTAGCCGAGCCCCACGTCGGCGAGCCGCTCCAGGATCTTGTGAGCGGCCGGGGTGCGGGCCTCGCCGCCGCCGAAGAACTCCTCCGCCTCGGTCACCGGCATGGCCAGCACCTCGCTGATGTCGCGGCCGCCGAGGCAGTACTCCAGCACCGACGCGTCGAACCGCCTGCCCTCGCACTCCTCGCACGGCGTGGCGACGCTCTGCATGATCGCCAGATCGGTGTAGATGACACCGGCCCCGTTGCAGGTGGGGCAGGCTCCCTCGGAGTTGGCGCTGAACAGGGCCGGCTTCACCCCGTTGGCCTTGGCGAAGGCCTTGCGGATCGGGTCGGCCAGCCCGGTGTACGTCGCCGGGTTGCTGCGCCGGGAACCGCGGATCGGGGTCTGGTCGATGGCCACCACGCCCTCGTCGGCCGGGATCGAGCCGTGCACCAGGGAGCTCTTGCCGGAGCCGGCGACGCCCGTGATGACCGTGAGCACCCCGAGCGGGATGTCGACGTCGACGCTTCGCAGGTTGTTCGCCGAGGCGCCCCGGATCTCCAGCGCGCCGGTCGGCTCGCGGACGGCCGCCTTGATCTTGGCCCGGTCGTCGAGGTGACGGCCGGTGACGGTACCGCTGCCCCGCAGCCCCTCCAGGGTTCCCTCGAAGCAGACGGTGCCGCCCGCCGTGCCCGCGCCGGGACCGAGGTCCACGACGTGGTCGGCGATGGCGATCGTCTCCGGCTTGTGCTCCACGACCAGCACCGTGTTGCCCTTGTCGCGCAGGCGCAGGAGCAGGTTGTTCATCCGCTGGATGTCATGGGGGTGCAGGCCGATGGACGGCTCGTCGAAGACGTAGGTGACGTCGGTGAGCGAGGACCCGAGGTGGCGGATCATCTTGGTGCGCTGCGCCTCGCCACCGGAGAGCGTGCCCGACGCCCGGTCGAGCGAGAGGTAGCCGAGACCGATCTCCACGAACGAGTCGAGGGTGTGCTGGAGCTTGGCAAGCAGCGGCGCCACCGACGGCTCCTCCAGCCCCCGCACCCACTCCGCCAGGTCGCGGATCTCCATCGCGCAGGCGTCGGCGATGTTGACTGTGCCGATCCTGGAGGAGCGCGCGAGCTCGCTGAGCCGGGTGCCGTCGCACTCGGGACACCGGGTGAAGGTGACCGCCCGGTCCACGAAGGCGCGGATGTGCGGCTGCATCGACTCACGGTCCTTGGACAGGAAGGTCTTCCGGATCTTCGGGATCAGCCCCTCGTAGGTGAGGTTGACACCGTTGACCTTGACCTTGGTCGGCTCGCGGTACAGGAAGTCGTGCCGCTCCTTCTTGGTGTACGCGCGGATCGGCTTGTCCTTGTCGAAGAAGCCCGACTCGGCGATGACCCGCACCACCCAGCCGCCGCCGGTGTAGGTGGGAATCGTGAACGGGTCCTCGGACAGCGATTTGGAGTCGTCGTAGAGCTGGGTGAGGTCGATGTCGGAAACCCTGCCCCGGCCCTCGCAGTGCGTGCACATGCCGCCGGTGCGACTGAAGGACACCTTCTCGGTCCTGGTCTTCTCGGCACCGCGGTCCACCGTGAACCCACCGCTCGCCGACACCGAGGCGGTGTTGAAGGAGAACGCGCCGGGCGGGCCGATGTGCGGTGTGCCGAGCCGGCTGAAGAGGATCCGCAGCATCGTGTTGGCGTCGGTGGCGGTGCCCACGGTGGAGCGGGGATCGGAGCCCATGCGCTGCTGGTCGACGGCGATCGCGGTCGTCAGCCCGTCCAGCACGTCGACCTCGGGCCGGGCCAGGTTCGGCATGAACCCCTGCAGGAAGGCGCTGTAGGTCTCGTTGATCAGGCGCTGCGACTCCGCCGCGATCGTGTCGAACACCAGCGAGCTCTTGCCCGAGCCGGAGACGCCTGTGAACACCGTGAGCCGGCGCTTGGGGATCTCGATGCTGACGTCCCTGAGGTTGTTCTCGCGTGCGCCGTGCACGCGGATCACGTCATGGCTGTCGGCGACGTGCGGCCCTGCCGGCCGTCTGTCCGTCGTCGTCGTGGCCTTGCTCATGGTGTCTCCATCTGTCGGGCGGTGCCGCCGCGCTCGGACGATCTCGCTCCCCCGCGCCCCCGCCGGGGGCACGGAGGGCGGAAACCGACGGCACCGCGCGGCCGTGCGGGAACCCGCGGGTGACGCGTCGTGCTGTGCGGGCTTGCCGCTACTGGGTCTTGAGCTGCTGGATGCGGACCATGTTGCCCGCGGGATCGCGGAAGGCGCAGTCGCGCACTCCGTAGGGCTGGTCCACCGGCTCCTGGACCACCTCCGCGTCGCCCGCCTGCACCCGCTCGAAGGTGCCGTCGACGTCGGTGGAGGCCAGCACGATGCTGGCGTAGGTGCCCTTGGCCATCATCTCGGTGATGGTGCGGCGCTCGTCCTCGGTGATGCCGGGGTCGGCGGCCGGCGGGTGCAGCACGATGTTCGTGCCGGGCTGGCCGACGGGGCCGACCGTGATCCAGCGCATGCCCTCGTACCCGACGTCGTTTCTGACTTCGAAGCCGAGGGTGTCGCGGTAGAACGCCAGGGCGGCGTCCGGGTCGTCGTGCGGAAGGAAACTGGCGTGAATCCGAAGGTCCATGGCCCTCACGCTAGTTTCGGCTCGACGCGGGCGCTTCTCGATTCCTGACCGGTCTGGTCACCTGCTTGGCCACGCACGACGGAATGCCCGCCGTCGCCCGGGCCGCCTCGCGCCGGTAGGCACTGGGCGGCATGCCCACCAGCTCGGTGAAACGGGTGCTGAAGGTGCCCAGCGACGCGCAGCCGACCTCGAAGCAGACCTCCGTGACACTGAGGTCGCCCCGGCGCAGCAGCGCCATGGCGCGCTCGATGCGCCGCGTCATGAGATAGCTGTACGGCGACTCGCCGTACGCCTGCCGGAACTCACGGCTGAGGTGTCCCGCCGACATGTGCACGCCCCGGGCGAGCGCCTCGACGTCCAGAGGCTTCGCGTACTCCCGGTCGATCCGGTCCTTGACGCGGCGCAGTCGGGCGAGATCGCGCAGGTGCTGTGCCGAGGCGGGTCTGCTGCTCACACACGTGATCGTGCCACATCACACCTCCATGCGGTCGATGTCCGGGTGTCCCGGACGACCGGGTCCCATGGCGGGAGGGGGCGGGTCAGAAGCACCCTGCCTGCATCCGGGAAGGGGCGTGAGCCGGCAGGCCCACGGTCGGCCCGCTCCCCCGCTCACCCGCCCCGCGAGCCCCGGCACCCTCCCCACGCTAACGTTCCTGCCGGATCGGCCAGGTCGCGGTCTCAGACCCCCGCCGCCGCGTCCGCCCCCTTCGCCAGGGCCGTCACCGCGCCCACCCACCCCCGTAAGCCCTCGGCACCCTCCCCAGGCCGAACGTTCCTGCCCGATCGACCGAGCCCCGACCTCAGCCCTCACCGCCACCGCGCCCCTCCGCTTCGCCAGGGCCGCCACCGGCCCCACAGGCCTCGTGAGCACTCGGCACCCTCCCCAGGCCGAACGTTCCTGCCCGATCGACCGAGCCCCGGTCTCAGACCCCCACCGCCACCGCGCCCCTCTACTTCGCCAGGGCCGCCACCGGCCCCACAGGCCTCGTGAGCACTCGGCACCCTCCCCAGGCCGAACGTTCCTGCCCGATCGACCGAGCCCCGACCTCAGACCCCCGCCGCCGCCGCGTCCGTCCGCTTCGCCAGGGCTGCCGCCGCCGCGCCCACCAGACCGGCGTCCGTGCCCATCTGCGCGGGGGCCACGGTCAGGTTCCGGACGAAGGACAGGGTGGCGTAGGCGCTCAGGGCCTTGCGCAGAGGGGCGAAGAGGGCCTCGCCCGCCTTGCCCACACCCCCGCCGATCACGGCGATGTCGATCTCCACGAGCGTCGCGGTGGCGGCGATTCCGGCCGCCAGGGCCTGGGCGGCCCGCTCGAAGGAGGCGACGGCGACCGGGTCGCCGGAGCGCGCCGAGGCGGCCACCGCGGCGGCGGAGGTGTCCCCGTCGGGGCCGGGCCGCCAGCCGTTCTCCAGGGCGCGCCGGGCGATGTTGGGGCCGCTCGCGATGCGCTCCACGCAACCGTGTGAGCCGCAGGGGCAGGGATCGCCGTCGAGGTCCACGCTGATGTGGCCGATGTGCCCCGCGTTGCCGGTCGGCCCCGGGTGCAGCCGGCCGCCGAGCACCAGGCCGCCGCCGACGCCCGTGGAGACGACCATGCACAGCGCGTTGTCGTGACCGCGGGCGGCGCCCTGCCAGTGCTCGGCCGCCGTGATCGCCACACCGTCGCCGATCAGTTCGACGGGCAGGCTCCCGGCAGCGGCCCGGACCCGGGCGACGAGCGGATAGTCGCGCCAGCCCGGCACGTTCACCGGGCTCACCGTGCCCGCGGAGGCGTCCACGGGCCCGGCGCTGCCGATGCCCACAGCCCTGGCCCGCCCCCACAGCGGTGACGCGGTGAGCTCACCCAGCACCTCCTCCACCGCCCGCATGACGGTGTCGCCGTCCTCCCGGGCGGGCGTCGGCCGCTGGGCGCGGACCTGGATCCGGCCGTGGCCGTCCACCAGGGCGCCCGCGATCTTGGTGCCGCCGATGTCGAGCGCGGCCACGAGGTCGGTGTGCATCAGAGTCGGATCTCCCCGTCGGGCATGAGAAAAACGCCGAGAAAGCCATGAAGAGCAGGGCAAGCAGCGGACCGGTCCCGCGACGGTACGCGAGGCCGGAGATCGCGGTGGACAGTCTCTCCCGACCCTGACAACGTTGTCCAGGCTCTATGCTCGACGCCACATCCTCATACAAACCCAGGATCGACGCACCCCCGTGGACGACAGGACAGGACACCGCACCGTGCCCCAGACCCCCCTCCGATCCGCAACGCGCTACGGCACCCGGCCGACCATGAAGGACGTCGCGGCGCGCGCCGGAGTCGGCCTCAAGACGGTCTCCCGTGTCGTGAACGGGGAGCCGGGGGTCACCCCGGAGACGGAGCGGCGGGTCCAGGAGGCGATCGACGCGCTCGGCTTCCGTCGCAACGACAGCGCGCGGGTGCTGCGCAAGGGGCGCACGGCGAGCATCGGCCTGGTCCTGGAGGACCTCGCGGACCCGTTCTACGGGCCGCTGAGCCGTTCCGTCGAGGAGGTGGCCCGCGCACACGGCGCCCTCCTGATCAACGGCTCCAGCGCGGAGGACCCCGAGCGGGAGCAGGAACTGGTGCTGGCCCTGTGCGCGCGGCGGGTGGACGGGCTGGTGGTGATCCCGGCCGGGGACGACCACCGGTATCTGGAACCCGAGCTCAAGGCCGGTGTCGCCACGGTGTTCGTGGACCGGCCGGCCGGTCACATCGACGCCGACGTGGTCCTGTCGGACAACTTCGGCGGCGCCCGCGACGGCGTCACCCATCTCATCGCGCACGGGCACCGCCGGATCGGCTTCATCGGCGACATGCCGCGCATCCACACCGCCGCCGAGCGGCTGCGCGGCTACCGGGCGGCGATGGAGGACGCGGGCATACCGGTGGCGGACCCCTGGATGTCACTCGGCGTCACGGATCCCGAGCGGGTGCGCAGGGCCGCCGAGCAGATGCTGGCGGGCCCGGACCCGGTCACCGCGATCTTCGCGGGCAACAACCGGGTGACGGTCACCGTGATCCGGGTGCTCGCCGAACAGACCCGCCGCGTCGCCTTCGTCGGATTCGACGACATCGAGCTCGCCGACCTGCTCCAGCCGGGCGTCACCGTCGTCGCCCAGGACGCCTCGGACATCGGCCGCACCGCCGCGGAGCGCCTCTTCCGGCAGCTGGACGGCACCCTCGTCACCCCCGAGCGCATCGAGCTGCCGACGCGGCTGATCACCCGCGGCTCGGGCGAGATCCCACCGGCGGACTGAGCGGCTCATGGACGACGCCACCGATCGCACGCTGCGGGCCCTGGGTCTGGCCGAGGCGCCGCGTGAGCATCCCCTGCTCTACCCGGGCGCGTGGCCGGCGGATTCCGGGCTCCTCGACGGGGACCGCTTCCTGCCGCCGGAGCGGTTGGTGTACGAGGACCGCACCCCGGTCATCGCCATCGGCTCCAACGGCTGCCCGGGCCAGCTGCGGCACAAGATGGCGGAGTTCGGGATCAGGTCACCCCTGCCGATGGTGAAGGCCCGGGTGACGGGTGTCGACGCGGGCGTCTCGGCGCATGTGAGCCGCATGGGGTACGTGTCGGCCTCGCCGGTCGGCGCCCCGGAGACGGTGCGGGAGCTGTTCGTCCTGTGGCTCGACGCCGAGCAGCTCGCCGTGATCGACGCCAGCGAGGGCGTGCCGGTGCCGGGCGGCAACTTCGACCGGGCCTGGCTTCCGTCGCCCGACGTGCGGATCGACCTCGCCGACGGCACCCGGCTGCCCGGCGCCTATGCCTACGTCAACCGGCACGGCGTCCTCCACGACGGCACGGGCACTCCGCGCACGCATCCCGGTGAGCGGGAGCTGCTGACCGAGCTGCTGGTGAGCGTGGAGCGCCTGCGGGAGCTGTTCGGTGTCGTGCCCGAGGAGTTCTGCGCGCGGGCCCGCGGAGACCGGCGGCTGTGCGAGCGGGGTACGCGGCTGTTCGTCGAGGAGAAGCTGGTGACGGCCTCCGGTCTCGAACGGTACGCGGCCGCCTCGGCACGGGGTCAGCACAGCGGCAGCCCGGGGACCGGCGCGTCGTTGTCGCCGCCCTTGATGTAGACGTCGCTGACCCAGACGTCGGTGTTGCCGCTGTCGTCGTCGGTCTTCGCCCACCAGATGTTGGTCCACTCCCCGGACGTCTCGCGGCGGCCCAGGTTCTGCTGGCAGTAGAAGTAGTTGGTGCCGGCCTTGAGGATGCCGACCTTGGTGCCGGAGGCGTTGTGGGAGTCGGCGGTCTTTCAGACCCGGCGGTTGTACTTGGATCCGACGAGTTCGCCGCTGCGCGTGAGGTGCGTGGCGGAACCGTCTCCGGGATCCTCCATCGTGGCGATGCCGAAGTCGGTGAGGACGACCCGGCCCGAGCGGTCGAGCAGGATGTTGCCCGGCTTGACGTCCCGGTGCAGGACGCCCGCGCGGTGGGCGGCGGACAGCGCGTCCATGACCTTCGCGCCGATCCCGGCGGCTTCCGCCGGGTCCAGCGTGCCGCGCTCGTGCAGGACGTCGTCCAGGGACGGTCCGTCGACCAGTTCCATGACGATGATCGGACGGCCGTCGACCTCGGCGATGTCGTGCACGGCGATGACGCCGGGGTGGCGCACCCGGGCCGCCGCACGCGCCTCGCGCTGCATCCGCAGTTGCAGACCGGCCAGTTCCGGACCGGCCGCGTCGGTGTAGGTGCGCAGTTCCTTGACCGCGACCTCACGGCCGAGGACCTCGTCGACGGCCTTCCAGACGATGCCCATGCCGCCGCGTCCCAGCGCCGCCGTGACGCGATAACGGCCTGCCAGCAGCCGTCCGATCCCGTCCGTCCGCCCGTGCTCCCCCGTCGACACCCCTGCCCCGTTTCTGCGACCCACCGGATGCACTGACACCGTCAGTGCGTGGCGTACAGACTACGGGGCGGGGGTGACGGCGCCGGTCGCGGTTGACGGCTGCGACAGGGCCGATACGTGCGGGCCCAGCCGTCGGGGGGAGGCCGCTCGGAGGGAGGCCGCTCGGAGGGAGGCGGTCAAGCGGACGCCGTCAGATCCCCGCGCCGGGGCACCGCGAAGCTTTCCAGGTCCGCCCGGGTCAGGCCGGCCAGCCGGGCGACCTCGCCGATGTCCAGGGCACCGCAGTCCAGGCCGCGCAGCAGGTAACCGCTGAGGGCCTTGGCGGTGGCGGGCTCGTCCATGACGTCGCCGCCGGTGCGGTTGGCGTAGCGGGACAGGCGGGCGGCGGCCTGCTCGTAGCCCTCACGGTAGAAGGCGAAGACGGCCGCGTAGCGGGTGGGGATGTGGCCGGGGTGCATGTCCCAGCCCTGGTAGTAGGCGCGGGCCAGGGCGCGGCGGGTGAGGCCGTAGTGCAGGCGCCAGGCGTCGTGGACCTTGGCGGTCGGGCCGACCGGCAGGACGTTCGTCGAGCCGTCCGAGACGCGTACGCCCGTACCGGCGGCGGCGACCTGCATGACGGCCTTGGCGTGGTCCGCGGCGGGGTGGTCACTGGCCTGGTGGGCGGCGGAGACGCCGAGGCAGGCGCTGTAGTCGAAGGTGCCGTAGTGCAGACCGGTGGCGCGGCCCTCGGCGGCCTGGATCATGCGGGCGACGGTGGCGGTGCCGTCGGCGGCGAGGATGGCCTGGCTGGTCTCGATCTGGATCTCGAAGCCGATCCGGCCCGGTGCGAGGCCGTGCGCCTCCTCGAAGGCGTCCAGCAGCCGCGCCATGGCGGTGACCTGCTCGGCGTACGTCACCTTCGGCAGGGTGAGCACCAGCCCGCCGGGCAGGCCGCCGGACTCCATCAGGCCGGTGAGGAAGATGTCGAGGGTGCGGATGCCCCGGGCGCGTACGGGCGCTTCCATGCACTTCATGCGGATGCCCATGCAGGGGGCCGCCGTGCCGGTCGCGTAGGCCTCGGCGATGAGACGCGCGGCGCGGGCGGCGGCCTCGTCCTCCTCGGCGTCGGGGCGGTTGCCGTAGCCGTCCTCGAAGTCGACGCGCAGGTCCTCGATCGGCTCGCGCTCCAGCTTGGCGCGCACGCGCGCGTGGACGGGCTCGGCGAGTTCGTCGGCGAGGCCGAGGACGGCGGCGAAGGCCTCGGCGTCCGGGGCGTGCTCGTCGAGGGCGGCCAGCGCCCGGTCGCCCCAGGTGCGGACGGTGTCGGCGGCGAAGACGTCGCCGGGTACGTAGACGGTGTGGACGGGCTGGCGGGTGCCGGGGTCTCCGGGATAGCGGCGCTCCAGCTCGGCGTCGACCGGCGCGAGGGAGGCGCTGATCTCCTCGCTGACGGCGCCCGCGAGGCTCGTCGCCACCTTCTCCTGCTGACCCATGCCGAGACCCTCCCATTTTCCGCTGTACGGAATCAACAATCCGTAGAGCGAAGTTATCGGCCGACCTTCGGCCTGGTCAACACCGTCGTGAAGTGGGATTCTCCATCCTTCACCCATGGTCACCTCAGACCCGTCTGCATCTTCCGTATTCAGCAGGCAAGCTTCATCCTGACGCCCAAGGGGAGGGAGACCACGTGTCGAACGAGGTCGGAGTGACGCGCCGCCACGGGCTCAAGGCAGCCGCGGCGGCCGCCGTCGCAGGACCGCTGCTCACCAGTGCGGGCCCCACACAGCCCGCTACCGCCGACGAGCACCCGGGCGCCCTGAACGTCATGACGTTCAACGTGCGCTTCGCGACCGTCGTCGACGAGACACCGCGCTGGGCCGTGCGCCGACCGGTGATGCGAGAACTGCTGCGCCGCGAGCGACCGCACCTCATCGGCATCCAGGAAGGGCTCTACCGGCAAGTGCGCGCGATCGAGCAAGATCTCGGCGGGCATTACGACTGGATCGGCATCGGACGCGGAGGCGGCAGCAAGGACGAGTTCATGGCGGTCTTCTACGACACACGCAGACTCGAACCGATCGAATTCGATCATTTCTGGCTGTCCGACACCCCGTACACGATCGCTTCGAACACCTGGGACGCCGACTGGCTGCGGATGGTGACCTGGGTCCGTTTCGCCGATCTGACCGACGGGGGACGGGAGTTCTACGTCCTCAACACCCACCTGGACAGCGTCAGCCAGTACGCCCGGGAGCGCTCGGCGGGGCTCATCGGCGAGACGATCGCCGCGTGGGACCGGTCGATACCGGTCATCGTCACCGGCGACTTCAACGCGGCCGCCCACGACAACCGGGTGTACGACCTCATGCTGGACATCGGACTGGTGGACGCCTGGGACGCGGCCGCCTCGCGGAGTCCGGCGTACGGGACGCACCACGGCTACCGGACGCTCAAGCCCGGCGGGCGGCGCATCGACTGGATCCTCACCACCCCAGGGGTGACCACCCACTGGGCCGGGATGAACACCTTCAGCAGGGACGGGACGTATCCGAGCGACCATCTGCCGGTGCAGGCCTCGATGACCCTGGGATGAGAAGAGGCCCCCGTGACCGTGCTGGAGTTCGCGCGGTCACGGGGGCCTTCCACGGCCGGGGCCGATCAGCCCTTGCGGGTCTTGATCTCCTCGGTGAGGGCCGGGACGACGTCGAAGAGGTCGCCGACGACGCCGTAGTCGACGAGGTCGAAGATCGGGGCCTCGGCGTCCTTGTTGATCGCCACGATCGTCTTCGAGGTCTGCATGCCGGCGCGGTGCTGGATCGCGCCGGAGATGCCGTTGGCGATGTACAGCTGCGGCGAGACGGACTTGCCGGTCTGGCCGACCTGGTTGGTGTGCGGGTACCAGCCCGCGTCCACCGCGGCCCGCGAGGCACCCACGGCCGCGCCGAGGGAGTCGGCGAGCGCCTCGATGATCGCGAAGTTCTCCGCGCCGTTGACGCCACGGCCACCGGAGACCACGATCGCGGCCTCGGTCAGCTCCGGACGCCCGGTCGACTCACGCGGCGTACGGCCGGTGACCTTGGTGCCGGTGGCCTGCGCGGAGAAGGACACGTTCAGGGCCTCGACCGCACCGGCGGCCGGGGCGGCCTCCACGGCCGCGCTGTTCGGCTTGACCGTGATGACCGGGGTGCCCTTGGAGACACGGGACTTGGTGGTGAACGAGGCGGCGAACACCGACTGGGTGGCCACCGGACCGGAGTCGCCGGCCTCCAGGTCGACGGCGTCGGTGATGATGCCGGAGCCCAGGCGCAGCGCCAGACGGGCGGCGATCTCCTTGCCCTCGGCGGAGGACGGCACCAGCACGGCGGCCGGGGACACGGCCTCGACCGCGGCCTGCAGGGCGTCGACCTTCGGTACGACCAGGTAGTCGGCGTACTCGGCGGCCTCGTGCGTGAGGACCTTCACCGCGCCGTGCTCGGCGAGCGCGGCGGCGGTGTCACCGGCGCCGTTGCCCAGCGCGACGGCGACCGGCTCGCCGACGCGGCGGGCCAGGGTCAGCAGCTCCAGGGTGGGCTTGCGGACGGCGCCGTCCACGTGGTCGACGTAGACGAGAACTTCAGCCATGGGACTTCTTCTCTCCTGCTTGCGAAAGATGAGGGACGGACAGCGACTGCGGGGCCTAGATGAACTTCTGGCCCGCGAGGAACTCAGCGAGCTGCTTGCCGCCCTCGCCCTCGTCCTTGACGATCGTGCCCGCGGTGCGGGCCGGGCGCTCGACCGCGTTGTCGACCGTGGTGTAGGCGCCCTCCAGGCCGACCTCCTCGGCCTCGATGTCGAGGTCGGACAGGTCCCAGGACTGAACCGGCTTCTTCTTGGCCGCCATGATGCCCTTGAAGGAGGGGTAACGCGCCTCGCCCGACTGGTCGGTCACCGACACGACCGCCGGCAGGGAGGCCTCAAGGTTCTCGGAGGCGGCGTCGCCGTCGCGGCGGCCCTTGACCGTGCCGTCCTCGACCGACACCTCGGACAACAGGGTGACCTGCGGAACGCCCAGACGCTCGGCGAGCAGCGCGGGCACCACGCCCATGGTGCCGTCGGTGGAGGCCATGCCGGAGATCACCAGGTCGTAGCCGGCCTTCTCGATCGCCTTGGCCAGGACCAGGGATGTGCCGATGGCGTCGGTGCCGTGGATGTCGTCGTCCTCGACGTGGATCGCCTTGTCGGCGCCCATGGACAGCGCCTTGCGCAGGGCGTCCTTGGCGTCCTCGGGGCCCACCGTCAGGACGGTGATCTCCACGTCGTCGTCGGAGTTCTCGGAGATCTGCAGCGCCTGCTCGACCGCGTACTCGTCGAGCTCGGAGAGCAGACCGTCCACGTCGTCCCGGTCGACGGTCAGGTCATCGGCGAAGTGCCGGTCGCCAGTGGCGTCGGGCACGTACTTCACAGTGACAACGATCCTCAAGCTCACGCCGGCTCTCCTACTGCATCGTCATTTCCATGCTGCCTACTTGCAGGCAGCATAGGCGCCTCTAGCGTCCGTTCCCGGTCGGGGCGACCCACGCCCCGAGCGAAATATTACTCGTCAGTACACTCAGTTCGTTCCCGCTAAGCAAGCGCTTTGAACTGTGACCTTCGCAACGCAGCGTAACCGGAACTCGACGGTCACGCAGCCCCGGGGGCCCGGACTCAGTCCCGCAGACGCTGGAAACGCCCCTGGTGGTAGAGGAGGGGACGGCCGGTGCCCGAAGGGTCGCCCCGTACGACCTCGGCGAGCACGATCCGGTGATCCCCGGCGGGCACACGCGCGACGACACGGCCCACCAGCCAGGCGAGCACGCCGTCGAGGACGGGGACGCCCTCGGGCCCCTCCCGCCAGGCGGTGGGCGGGGCGAAGCGGTCGGCTCCGCTGCGGGCGAAGGTGGCGGCCAGTTCCCGCTGGTGCTCGCCGAGGATGTGGACACCGACGTGGTCCGCCGCCGCGATCGCGGGCCAGCTGGAGGCGCCGGTGCCGACACCGAAGGACAGCAGGGGCGGCTCGGCCGAAACGGACGTCAGGGAGGTGGCGGTGAAGCCCACCGGGCCCGCCTCGCCACGGGCGGTGATGACGGCGACTCCCGCCGCGTGCCGGCGGAAGACCGAGCGCAGGAGATCGGGCGGGGCGAGAAGGTCCGCAGGCATGAGGGCAGGCTGACGATGAATGGCAGGGGCAGTCAAGTTCGTTCCCGGATGTGGGAGATGACTCACTGGCGGCGTCACACCCGTCACACCGCCTCTCCCAGCGCGGCGATCACATCGGCCTTGCGCGGCTGCCCCGCGGCCCGCCGCACCACCCGTCCGTCGGCGTCGAGGACCAGCACGGTCGGGGTCTTGAGGATCTCCAGCCGCCGGACGAGGTCCAGGTGGGCCTCGGCGTCGATCTCGACGTGGGTCACCCCGGGCACCACCGCGGCGACCTCGCCGAGGACCCGCCGGGTCGCCCGGCAGGGCGCGCAGAACGCACTGGAGAACTGCACGAGCGTGGCCCGCTCGCCGAGCGGCGTACCCAGCTCCGCCGCATCGAGCCGTTCACCCTCGTCCCGCCCGTACACGCGCACTCTCCCGCTCCGCCGCCGTTGCGGCACTCCGTGGGCGCTCGCCGCCGCGAGCACCACCACGCACACCACCAGTCCGGTCATCACCTGCTGCAAGCGTTCCCGATACCGCGAAGATTCCCGCCCCCGCTCCGCGACCGCGTCGCGGAATGCCTGCTTCCCAGGGACATCCGGACATCGACGCGAGAGGGCCGCGTTCCGGACGGCGGCCGTCACGGCCGCCGTCCTGGCGGTCGTGACGGTCACGGGGAGCGTCCGGCCGACGGCCCGGCAGACACTCGCGTTCCCGCTGGGCGCGGCGGGCGCAGTGAGCCGCTCCCTCGACGGCCTGCCGTTCCGCGGTGCCCGTCCGTCGACGGCTCGGGCCGTGGACGGAGTTCGAGGCACCCGGACCACCGCGTTGCGCCCAGGGGGTGGGTCTGCCGTCCGCCGGACTCGCGGGCCACGCCCTGGCACCCGGCCGACCGGGTGGCGCGGCGACCGGCGCGGCGCTCGTCGCCGCCTTCCTCAATGCGGCGTTCGGGTACTGCCCGGGCTGGGCGTTGTACCTGCTCGTGCGGCGGGTGACGGTCCGTGCGGAGTAATGGGGGCGCAAAAGCACGAGGTGGGAACCGGCGGGCGACGTGATGAGAATCTCTCCGCCCACGGGCACGAGGACTGGCTACCCGGCCGTTCTTGGGGCACCATCTGCGACAAGCCGTAAACCTACGGCTGCGTAACTTTCCACTGGGAATCCCTTCCCAGGCAGAGCAGGAGGGGTCCGGCCCGCCCATGGCAGAGCTCGTCTACCGTCCCGTCGTCGGTTTCGCCCGCACCCTGTTCAAGGTGTGGGACCTCAAGATCGACTGTCAGGGTTCGGAGAACATCCCTCGCTCGGGCGGCGCCGTGCTGGTGAGCAATCACATCAGCTACCTGGACTTCGTCTTCGACGGCCTGGCGGCGCTGCCGCAGAAACGTCTCGTGCGTTTCATGGCGAAGGAATCCGTCTTCCGGCACAGGATCTCCGGGCCGCTGATGCGGGGGATGAAGCACATTCCGGTGGACCGCAAGCAGGGCGAGGCGGCCTACGCGCACGCCCTGGACTCGCTGCGGTCGGGCGAGATCATCGGAGTCTTTCCCGAGGCCACCATCTCACAGTCGTTCACGCTGAAGAGCTTCAAGTCGGGCGCCGCGCGCCTGGCCCAGGAGGCCGGGGTCCCGCTGATCCCGATGGCGGTGTGGGGCACGCAGCGGCTGTGGACCAAGGGCCAGCCGCGCAACTTCAAGCGCAGCCACATCCCCATCACGATCCGGGTGGGCGAGGCGATCGAGGCCTCCCGCGACAAGTACGCGGGCGCCATCACGCGCCAGCTGCGCGAGCGGGTCCAGGAACTCCTCGAAGCCGCCCAGCGCGCCTACCCCGTCCGTCCGAAGGGCCCGGACGACACCTGGTGGATGCCGGCCCACCTCGGGGGAACGGCCCCGACGCCGGAGCAGGTGCGCGAGGCCGAGGCGCACTGACGCCCGGCCGGCCGCGGCTCAGGCGGAGGGCTCCGGAGCGCGTACGGCGATGTCCGCTCCCGGGCTGAACTTCGCCAGCAGTTCGGCGAGTTCCGCCGCGGCCGCCGTCACCTCGGCGACCGGCATCGGGGCCAGGCTCTCCAGCAGGAAGATCCCCGACGTGGTCTCCTCGGTGAGCCGGGTGCGCGGGCCCTGGCGCCAGTTCCACCGGCGGCAGGTCACGCCGGCGTCGTCGCGCCACACCACCTCGCCCGCATCGGGGTGCTCCACGGTCTCCTCACCGCCGGCGACGGTCACGAAGTCCTCCTCCCCCGTGGCACGGATCAGACGCATGCCACCCTCGATGCGGTCGGCGTCCTCGCCTCCGACGGGGATCAGACGAGCCACGGAGACGGCGTTGTAGAGGTCCACGAGCAGGTTGATACGGGGCAGTCCCGCTTTCGAGAGGGCCCGCCTGGCCAGGGCCTCCGCCGAGTTGCGGGTACGGGACGGCTTCGAGCCGAACGCCGTGTAGGTCGCGCGCCAGGCTGCCATGTGCGGGTCCTCGTGCGGGGCGCGACCGTCCAGCCGTGCGGCGAGCCGGCGCGTCGCGTCGTCGAGGAGCGCGGAACCGGCGTCGTTGCTCGGTCCGCCGACGAGGCCGTGCGCCTCGACCGCGATGTGCGTGAAACCGGGCGCGAGAGCGCGTACGTCGTCGGACACGGTCGGCGTGAGCGTCATGGTCGCCTTGCCTCAGAGTGCGGTGGGGAGCGTCTGCCAGAGGTGCGGCCGGTCGCGCGCTGCCGCGAGCGCATCGAGCACGACCGGATGCGGTGCAGCATACAAGACTGGATAGTCCAGTTCATTGGCCGCAGGGTCGGGCACGAAGGCCAGCCGCTCACCACGGAGGGAGAACTGGGCGTCGACGCCGGGCTTGTTGCCCCGGGGGTCCTGCCGGTGCCACGCGCCGTCGAACCGCACGGCGACCAGCCCGTGCACCACATCGAACTTCTGGTAGCACAGCGCGGTGGGGATGCCCTCGGCCCTGAGCAGGGCGGCCAGCGCGTGGGCCTTGGCGTAGCAGATGCCGGTGCGCTGCTCCAGGACGTCGGAGGCGCGCCAGGTGACGCGGAGATCGCCGGAGTCCTGCGAGTGCGGGAGGGTGTCGCGTACGAACTCGAAGGCCGCCCGCGCATAGTCATACGAGTCGGTCACACCATCGGCGAGCCTGGCCGCTGCTTCCCGCACGAGCGGATGGTGGTGGTCGATCGCCTCGTCAGCGGCCACGTAGGCGGAGAGGTCGGGATTTTGCTGGATCAGCTGCATGCAGGCAGAGCGTAGAAAAGGGATCACTCCCCCGTCAATTGATTTACGCCCTGCCGCATACGTATGCAGCTAGCGGGCCATCTCCTCCTTCAGCGCCGCCAGGAACGTGTCCACGTCCTCCTCGGTCGTGTCGAAGGCGCACATCCAGCGGACGTCGCCCGCGGCCTCGTCCCAGAAGTAGAAGCGGAACCGCTTCTGGAGTCGCTCGCTCACATCATGGGGCAGGCGGGCGAACACCGCGTTGGCCTGCACCGGGTAGAGGATCTCCACACCGTGCACGGCGCGCACGCCCTCGGCGAGGCGCTGGGCCATCTCGTTGGCGTGGCCGGCGTTGCGCAGCCACAGGTCCCGGGCGAGCAGGGCCTCCAGCTGCACCGACACGAAGCGCATCTTGGAGGCGAGCTGCATGGACAGCTTGCGCAGGTGCTTCATGTGGCTGACGGCGTCCTGGTTGAGGACCACGACGGCCTCGCCGAACAGGGCGCCGTTCTTGGTGCCGCCGAGGGAGAGGATGTCGACACCGGCGGCATTGGTGAGCGTGCGCATCGGGACGTTCAGGGTGGCGGCGGCGTTGGCCAGCCGCGAGCCGTCCAGGTGCACCTTCATGCCGAGCGCGTGGGCATGCTCGCAGATGGCGCGTATCTCCTCCGGCGTGTAGACCGTGCCCAGTTCGGTGGCCTGGGCGATGGAGACCACCTGGGGCATCGCGCGGTGCTCGTCGTCCCAGCCGTACGCCTGCCGGTCGATCAGCTCGGGCGTGAGCTTGCCGTCGGGCGCCGGAACGGTCAGCAGCTTCAGACCGCCGACCCGCTCCGGGGCCCCGCACTCGTCGACGTTGATGTGCGCGCTCTCCGCGCAGATCACCGCGCCCCAGCGGTCGGTGACCGCCTGGAGCGCGACGACGTTCGCGCCGGTGCCGTTGAAGACCGGGAACGCCTCGGCCGTGGGCCCGAAGTGGCTGCGGACCACCTGCTGGAGGTTCTCGGTGTAGACGTCCTCGCCGTACGCGACCTGGTGTCCGCCGTTGGCCAGGGCCAGGGCGGCGAGCACCTCCGGGTGGGCCCCGGCGTAGTTGTCGCTGGCGAAACCGCGGACCTCGGGGTCGTGACGGCGACGGGCGTCGGTCTTCGGCGGGTTCACGGCTTCTCGGTGAGCCACAGACGGTTTCCGTTCACTTCTGCGGCGGGCTTCTCCCAGACCTCGGTGATGGCCTCGGCCAGATCCTTGACGTCGGTGAAGCCCGCGAACTTCGCGTGGGGTCGATCGGCGCGCATCGCGTCGTGGACCAGTGCCTTCACCACCAGGATCGCAGCAGCCGACGTCGGGCCTGCGGCACCCCCGGCCTTGCGGAAGTAGTCCGCCATGGCCAGCGTCCACGCCTCGGCCGCCGCCTTGCCGGCCGCGTACGCGGCGTTGCCCGCGGTGGGCTTGGTGGCGCCCGCGGCACTGATCAGCACGTACCGGCCGCGGTCGCTGCGCTGCAGCGCCTCGTGGAAGGCGAGGGAGGTGTGCTGCACGGTGCGCACGAGCAGCATCTCCAGGAAGTCCCAGTCGTCGAGGCTGGTCCGGGTGAAGGTCTCGCTGCCGCGCCAGCCGCCGACGAGGTGGACCAGACCGTCGACGTGGCCGAAGTCCTTCTCGATGCGGGTGGCCCAGTCGCGGGTGGCCCCCAGGTCCAGTAGATCGACCGTGTCTCCGGTGACGGTGGCGCCGCCGGTCGCGTAGCTCGCCGCGTCCACCGCCTCCGCCAGCCGCTCCGGATCATTGTCCGAGCCGATGACGGTCGCACCCGCCTCGGCCAGCCTGAGCAGCGCGGCCCGGCCGGCGGGTCCGCCCGCTCCGGCCACCGCGATCACCGCACCGCTGAGCGCCCCGTTCCCCGCCATGGTCTTCGCCTCCTGAGCAGTGTTCTCGGCCCGCCGATCGCTCATGCGGCGATCCGCTCGGAGCTGTCCGCCGTGATGCCCTTCGTGGAGGCGATCACGTTCTTCAGCTTCTTGGACAGCGCCTCATAGAACATGCTCAGCGGAAACTCGTCCGGAAGCACGTCGTCGACGAGTTTGCGCGGCGGCTGCGTCGTGTCCAGCGCGTCGGGACCCTTGGCCCACTTCGAGCCCGGGTGCGGAGAGAGGTAGGTGGAGACCAGCTCGTACCCGGCGAACCAGTGGACGAGCTTGGGGCGGTCGATGCCGTCGCGGTACAGGTCCTCGATCTCGCCGCACAGCTGGTTGGTGACCTGCGGGGCGCGCTCCCAGTCGACGGTCAGTCTGTTGTCGGTCCAGCGGACGACGTCGTGCTTGTGCAGGTAGGCGAAGAGGAGCTGCCCGCCGAGGCCGTCGTAGTTGCGGACGCGCTCGCCGGTGACCGGGAAGCGGAACATGCGGTCGAAGAGGACCGCGACCTGCACGTCACGCGCCTGCGGGACGCCGTCCGCCTCCAGCTTCACGGCCTCCTTGAAGGCGGTGAGGTCACAGCGCAGCTCCTCCAGGCCGTACATCCAGAACGGCTGGCGCTGCTTGATCATGAACGGGTCGAAGGGCAGGTCGCCGTGACTGTGGGTGCGGTCGTGGACCATGTCCCACAGGACGAACGCCTCCTCGCAGCGCTTCTGGTCGTGGACCATCGCGGCGACGTCCTCGGGCAGTTCCAGGCCCAGGATGTCGACGGCGGCGTCGGTCACGCGGCGGAAGCGGGCGGCCTCACGGTCGCAGAAGATGCCGCCCCAGGTGAACCGCTCCGGGGCCTCGCGCACGGCGATGGTCTCGGGGAAGAGGACGGCCGAGTTGGTGTCGTAGCCGGCCGTGAAGTCCTCGAACTTGATGCCGCAGAACAGCGGGTTGTCGTAGCGGGTGCGCTCCAGCTCGGCCAGCCAGTCCGGCCAGACCATGCGCAGCACGACCGCCTCGAAGTTGCGGTCCGGGTTGCCGTTCTGGGTGTACATGGGAAAGACGACGAGGTGCTGGAGGCCGTCCACGCGGTGCGCGGCCGGCTGGAAGGCCAGCAGCGAGTCGAGGAAGTCGGGCACCTGGAAGCCGTTGTCGGCCCACCCGGTCAGATCCTTGACCAAGGCCTCGTGATACGCCCCGTCGTGCGGGAGCAGCGCAGAGAGCTCCAGGACGGCGTCGGCGATCTGGCGGACGGCGAGCTCGGCGTCGGCCGGGTCGGGTGCGCCCTCGGCGTCGAAGTCGATCGACCCGTCCTTGGACTGCCATGGACGGATCCGCTCCACGGCATCCTTGAGCACGGGCCATGCCGGGTGCTCCACCACCCTGGCCACGGGAGGAAGACCTTCCTCCGAACCCACCTGCACAAGAATTTCCGTCATGTCCCACCTTCCACGGGAGAATCTCACGTATGCAGACCGTATACACACGAGGTTCCTCCCAGCAAGGGCAGTCCCGGGAAATTATCCTGCCTAACCCGACCCTTCACCGCACTTTTTCCTGCCGGCCACGCTTCTGCCCATTCGGGCGGCAACCATGCCCTCACTCTCTGCACAGGGCAGGTGCAGGCGATACGGTCAGGGGGGCCGTCAGGCCCCTCAGTGCCGCCTGTCGACGGAAGAGAGTCGCGTCGTGAACTTCCTCACCATCGGTCACCGCGGAGTCATGGGTGTCGAGCCAGAGAACACCCTCCGGTCCTTCGTCGCCGCCCAGGAGGCCGGCCTCGACGTCATCGAACTCGACCTGCATCTGAGCAAGGACGGCGCGCTCGTCGTCATGCACGACGTCGATGTGGACCGCACGACCGACGGCACCGGGCCGATCGCCGAGAAGACCCTCGCCGAGCTGCGGGCCCTGGACGCGGGCCGGGGCGAGCGGGTCCCGGTCTTCGAGGAGGTCCTGGAGGCCGTCCACACGCCGCTCCAGGCGGAGATCAAGGACGTGCACGCGGCGCGGGCCCTGGCCGAGGTGATGAACCGGCGAGAACTGGCCGGCCGGGTGGAGGTGTCCTCGTTCCACGACGAGGCGATCGCCGAGATCAAACCCCTGGTACCGGGCGTGCGCACCGCACTGGTCGCCAGCCGCTACGGCACGGACATCGTCGACCGCGCGGTGCAGGCCGGCGCCGAAACCGTCTGCCTGAACATCCGCCGGCTCACGCTGGAGATCGTGGAGCGGGCCCGCAAGGCCGATCTGAAGATCATCGGCTGGGTCGTGAACACGCAGGACCAGCTGCGTCTGGTCCGGGCGTTCGGCCTGGACGGCGCGACCACCGACCACCCGGACATCAAGCGCACGGGCCGTTTCACGGCCTAAGGCCCTTCTGATGGATCTCCGCGGCGTCGCGACGCCCGGCACGCTCCCCCGCTCTCGGCTTCGCTCGAACGGGAGGGGCCCCCACCGCCGCACCGCGCGAAAGCCCAAGTAGCTCCGCTACGAGGGCTTCCGCGCCGCACGCCGAGAGCACGCACCGAACGCCGCTCCTTCTCCCACGGAGATCCATCAGAAGGGCCTTAGGCCCTCGTCAGGCCGGCCTCGGCGGCCGGGGCCGGGACCTCGGCCGTGGGCTGCGACCGTTCGCGCAGCGACAGCACCACCCGCAGCACCCAGATCCACATCACGGCCGAGCCGAGCATGTGCAGGCCGACCAGGACCTCGGGCAGGTCCGTGAAGTACTGGACGTAGCCGATGACGCCCTGCGCGAGCAGGATCAGGAACAGCTCTCGGGTGCGGTTCAGCGGGTCCTTGGGGGCGCCGACCGCCTTGAGGACGAACCACAGGGCGAACGTCAGCGTCACCACGATCCACGCCAGCACGGCGTGCAGCTTGCTCACCGTCTCCCAGTCGACGGGCATCCGCTCGACCTCGCTGGAGTCGCCCGCGTGCGGGCCCGCGCCGGTGACGACGGTGCCGACCAGGATGAGCAGGACGGCCGCCGCGACCAGGAACCACACCAGCTGCCGCACGGCGCTGCCGACCAGCGGGCGCGGTGCCGCGTCGCCCTCACGGGTGCGCTGCCACATCACCGTGGCCACCGCGATGAGCGCCGACGTCGCCACGAAGTGCGCCGCCACCGTGTACGGGTTGAGACCGACCAGCACCACGATGCCGCCGAGCACCGCGTTGCTCATCACGATCCAGAACTGCGCCCAGCCCAGCAGGATCAGGCCACGCCGGTACGGCTTCCGCGAGCGCGCGGCGATGATCGCCCAGCCGACGGCGGCGCACAGCACGTACGTGAGCATGCGGTTGCCGAACTCGATGGCGCCGTGCAGGCCCATCGCGCTGGTGGCGGTGAGCGAGTCGTCGGTGCACTTCGGCCAGGTCGGGCAGCCCAGACCCGAGCCCGTCAGCCGTACGGCGCCGCCGGTGACGACGATGAGCACCGACATCAGGAGCGCGGAGAGCGCCGCGCGCCGGACCGTCCGGGGTTCCGGGGTCCAGCGCTCGGCGATGAAGGCGAGCGGATTGCGCAGGGCGGCCAGGGCGTCGGCGCGGGTCACGTTTGGCACGCGAACCATCGTAAGCCGCCGCTTGTGCACGCTTTCACGAGGGCCCCTCACCGGACACCTCCCCTACTCCCAGCGGAAGAACTTCCCGGCCGCCGCCAGCCCCACGACCGCCCAGACGGCCAGGATCCCCACATCGCCCCAGGGCATCCCGGCGCCGTGCTGGAGCACGTCCCGCAGCCCGTCCGACAGGGCCGAGACGGGCAGCAGGCCGAGCACGTCCTGCGCGGCGGCGGGGAACTTGTCGAGCGGCACGATGACCCCGCCGCCGACGAGCAGCAGCAGGAACACCAGGTTGGCGGCGGCCAGCGTCGCCTCGGCCCTCAGCGTCCCGGCCATCAGCAGGCCCAGGCCCGAGAAGGCCGCCGTGCCGAGGACCAGGAGCAGCAGCACGGCGAACGGGTCGCCCTGCGGCGACCAGCCGAGCGCGAAGGCGATCGCCGTCAGCAGGATCACCTGGAGCACCTCGGTGACCAGGACGGACAGGGTCTTCGCCGTCATCAGACCCCAGCGGGGCAGGGGCGAGGAGGCCAGCCGCTTCAGCACGCCGTAGCGCCGCTCGAAGCCGGTCGCGATGGCCTGGCCGGTGAACGCCGTCGACATCACGGCGAGCGCGAGGATGCCCGGTGCGAGGAAGTCGACCGCCTCGCCGGCGCCGGTGTCGACGATGTCCACGGTGCTGAACAGCGTCAGCAACAGGGTCGGGATCACCACCGTCAGCAGCAGTTGCTCGCCGTTGCGCAGCAGCATCTTCGTCTCGAGCACGGCCTGGGCCGCGATCATGCGGTGGAGGGGCGCCGCGCCGGGCTTCGGCGTGTACCTCCCCGTGCCGGTGGCGGTCACGAGCGCAACTCCTTGCCGGTGAGCTCCAGGAAGACGTCCTCCAGGGTGTGCCGTTCGACCGAGATCCTCTCCGGCATCACGCCGTGCTGGGCGCACCAGGAGGTGACCGTCGCGAGCAATTGGGGGTCGACCTTGCCGACGACCCGGTACGAACCCGGAGTCAGCTCGGCGGCCGAGCAGTCGGCGGGCAGCGCCTTCAGCAGCGAGCCCACGTCCAGGCCGGGCCGGCCCGAGAAGCGCAGGGTGTTCTCCGCGCCGCCCCGGCACAGCTCCTCCGGGGAGCCCTGGGCGATGACCCGGCCCGCGTCGATGATCGCGACGTCGTCGGCGAGCTGCTCGGCCTCGTCCATGTAGTGGGTGGTGAGGATCACCGAGACGCCGTCGGCGCGCAGATCCCGGACCAGGTCCCAGGTGGCGCGGCGGGCCTGCGGATCGAGCCCGGCGGTCGGCTCGTCGAGGAAGACGAGTTCGGGCCGCCCGACCACGGCCATGGCCAGCGCGAGCCGCTGCTGCTGACCGCCCGACAGCCGCCGGTAGGCGGTACGGCCGCAGGAGCCGAGCCCCAGCCGCTCGATCAGCGCGTCCACGTCCAGGGGATGCGCGTGCAGCTTCGCCACGTGCCGGAGCATCTCGTCGGCACGGGAACCCGAGTAGACGCCGCCGGACTGGAGCATCACGCCGATGCGGGGCCGCAGGCCGGCGGAGTCCGCGACCGGGTCGAGGCCCAGGACGCGCACCGTGCCGGAGTCCGGCTTCCGGTAGCCCTCGCAGGTCTCGACGGTGGTCGTCTTGCCCGCTCCGTTGGGGCCGAGCACGGCGGTCACACCCGCCCGGGCCACCAGGTCGAGCCCGTCCACCGCGGTCTTCGGGCCGTACCGCTTCACCAGGGCCTGGACCTGGACCACGGGCTCACTTCGCATGGGTCCAGAGTCTAGGTACGCGCGCGGTGGCCCGGACCGCGGGGGGCGGCTACTCCTCCTCACGCGGCCGGTGGACCGCCAGCCACCGCTCGGCGAAGGCGACCGCGTCCGCCACCGGGAACAACCGCGCCTCGGCCGCGCCCACCCTGCCGCGGACGACGGGGCGGTCCCGTTCGAAGTCGTAGCCCAGCTCGTCGAAACGGTCCGAGCTGATCGACACCTCGGTCACGGTCTCCCAGCCGTCCGGCCCCGGCCGACCCACCGCGACGCGCGGGGAGGGTATCCGGTACTCGGCGAGGTGGAAGCTCGTGCAGGAGGCGTAGCCGGCGCCGAGCAGCAGCACGCGGGCGCCCATCGCCTCCAGCTTCGCCAGCGGGCTGCGCTCGCCGAGACGGCAGTCGGACGCGTGCCCGTCGATGATGTCCGCCGCGCGCGGGCCGAGCGCCGCGAACGAGGTCTGCGGATGCGCGCTGCGCAGCGCGCCGGGCCAGGCGCGCACGGTCTCCGGGACGACGCCGACCCCGCGGGCGGGCGTGATCCGCGGATCGTAGGCGGGCATGGTGGCGCGGATGGCCGTCCACCACTGCGGGGGCACGGGCGGGTTGCTCCACAGCGCCGGGTCGGAGAGGTCACCGGTCTGGGTGGGGACCACGAGGGTGCCCTCCGGGCCGAGGGCGTCGAGCAGTCCTCGCACCACCGCTACGGGGCCGCCGTTGACCCAGCCGAGGGCGCTGAGCGAGGAGTGCACGAGGAGGGTCTCGCCGGTGCGTACACCGAGCTCGCCGAGCTGCGTCCGGAGCGTCTCGCGGGTGACAAGAGGGCCGGTCGGAGGGGGTGTGGGCATGGTTCCGGAGTGTCCCCGAAGCGGCTGCCCCCATGCCACCGGTTTGATCGATCAGAGATCGTTTCCGCAGGTCACATTAGGTATGCCTAAGTGACGTAGGGCACCGCCGGATGGACGCGGGCGGCTTGCCCGGTCCGGAGGAATTACGCAACAATGGCGTTGTGAAAAACGTCGGCGAGACACCGCACGAGGAGCTGGCGACCGGGGAGCGGTCCACCCGCAACCGCGTCGCGCGGTCCATCCTGGACCACGGCCCCTCGACCGTCGCCGAACTCGCCGAGCGGCTGGGCCTCACCCAGGCGGCCGTGCGCCGGCACCTCGACGCCCTCGCGGGCGACGGTGTCGTGGAGGCGCGCGAGCAGCGGGTGTACGGCGCGCGCACCCGAGGCCGGCCGGCCAAGGTGTTCGCTCTGACGGACTGCGGGCGGGACGCCTTCGACCAGTCGTACGACAAGCTCGCGACGGACGCCCTGCGCTGGATCGCCGACCGCGAGGGCGGCAACGAGGCGATCGCGGCCTTCGCCCGCGCCAGGATCGCCGCGCAGGCGGGCGCCTACCGCCGCGCGGTCGAGACCGCCCCGCCCGAAAAGCGGACCCAAGCGCTGGCCAAGGCCTTGAGCGCCGACGGGTACGCTGCCACGGCGCGCAGCGCGCCCCACCCCCAGCTGGGTGAACAGCTCTGCCAGCACCACTGCCCGGTCGCCCACGTCGCCGAGCAGTTTCCGCAGCTCTGCGAGGCGGAGACGGAATTTTTCGCGGAGCTGCTCGGTACGCATGTACAGCGGCTCGCCACCATCGCGCACGGCGACGGCGTCTGCACGACGTTCATCCCCAAGATTTCCCACAACGCATCTGCAAGCACGGCCGGGAGGAACCCCGCATGACTCTCCCCACGGAGACTGCCCACCCCGAGCTCGAGGGCCTGGGCAAGTACGAGTACGGCTGGGCCGACTCCGACACGGCCGGCGCCTCTGCCAAGCGCGGCATCAACGAGGACGTCGTCCGGGACATCTCCTCCAAGAAGAACGAGCCGGAGTGGATGACCAAGCTCCGCCTCAAGGGTCTGCGCCTGTTCGAGAAGAAGCCCATGCCGAACTGGGGCTCGGACCTCTCCGGCATCGACTTCGACAACATCAAGTACTTCGTGCGCTCCACGGAGAAGCAGGCGGAGTCCTGGGAGGACCTGCCCGAGGACATCAAGAACACGTACGACAAGCTCGGCATCCCCGAGGCGGAGAAGCAGCGCCTCGTCGCCGGTGTCGCCGCGCAGTACGAGTCGGAGGTCGTCTACCACCAGATCCGTGAGGACCTGGAGGAGCAGGGCGTCATCTTCCTCGACACCGACACCGCGCTGAAGGAGCACCCGGAGCTCTTCAAGGAGTACTTCGGGACCGTCATCCCCGTCGGCGACAACAAGTTCGCGTCGCTGAACTCCGCCGTGTGGTCGGGCGGCTCCTTCATCTACGTGCCGCCGGGCGTGCACGTGGAGATCCCGCTCCAGGCCTACTTCCGCATCAACACGGAGAACATGGGCCAGTTCGAGCGGACCCTGATCATCGTCGACGAAGGTGCCTATGTGCACTACGTCGAGGGCTGCACCGCCCCGATCTACAAGTCGGACTCGCTGCACTCCGCGGTCGTCGAGATCATCGTCAAGAAGAACGCCCGCTGCCGCTACACGACCATCCAGAACTGGTCGAACAACGTCTACAACCTGGTCACCAAGCGCGCCGTCGCCTACGAGGGCGCGACCATGGAGTGGATCGACGGCAACATCGGCTCCAAGGTGACGATGAAGTACCCGGCCGTCTACCTCATGGGTGAGCACGCCAAGGGCGAGACGCTGTCCATCGCCTTCGCGGGCGAGGGCCAGCACCAGGACGCGGGCTCCAAGATGGTCCACATGGCGCCGAACACGTCGTCGAACATCGTGTCGAAGTCCGTGGCCCGCGGCGGCGGCCGCACCTCCTACCGCGGTCTCGTGGAGATCGGCGAAGGGGCCCACGGCTCGAAGTCCAACGTGCTGTGCGACGCGCTGCTCGTCGACACCATCTCCCGCTCCGACACCTACCCCTACGTGGACGTCCGCGAGGACGACGTGTCCATGGGGCACGAGGCGACCGTCTCCAAGGTCTCCGAGGACCAGCTCTTCTACCTGATGAGCCGCGGCCTCTCCGAGTTCGAGGCGATGGCGATGATCGTGCGCGGCTTCGTCGAGCCCATCGCCAAGGAGCTCCCCATGGAGTACGCGCTGGAGCTCAACCGGCTGATCGAGCTGCAGATGGAGGGCGCGGTCGGCTGACCCGCCCCCTCGACAGCAGACGTCCCACTCAGGAAAGAGAGCACTACGACAGCCATGGCTGAGGCCCAGAACTCCCCCACTCTCGGCTCCGCTCGAGCGGGGGGACCCCCACCCGTGGGTTCCACGACCGCGGGCTCGATCGCGGTCGCCGCGGAGTCGACCGTCGCCACGCGCATGAGCGCGCCCCCCTCCTTCGACGTGGCGGACTTCCCGGTCCCGCACGGCCGCGAGGAGGAGTGGCGCTTCACCCCGCTGGAGCGCCTGCGCGGCCTGCACGACGGCACCGCCGTCGCCACCGGCAACGGCGTGAAGGTCGACGTCCAGGCCCCCGAGGGCGTCATCGTCGAGGCCGTCGGCCGCGACGACGCGCGGCTCGGCAAGGCCGGCGCCCCGGCGGACCGCGTCGCCGCCCAGGCCTACTCGGCCTTCGAGAAGGCCTCGGTCGTGACCGTCCCCAAGGAGACCGTCCTCACCGAGCCCATCCGCATCGCGGTGCACGGCGAGGGCGGCACCGCCTTCGGCCATCAGGTGATCGAACTGGGCGCGTTCGCCGAGGCCGTCGTGGTCATCGACCACACCGGTGACGCGGTGCTCGCCGCCAACGTCGACTACCTCCTGGGCGACGGCGCCAAGCTCACCGTCGTGTGCGTCCAGGACTGGGACGACAAGGCCGTCCACGTCGCCCAGCACAACGCGCTCGTCGGCCGCGACGCCTCCCTCAAGTCCGTCGTCGTCACCTTCGGCGGCGATCTCGTCCGGCTGCACCCGCGTGTGCGGTATGCCGGGCCCGGCGGTGAGGCCGAGCTGTTCGGCCTGTACTTCACCGACCAGGGCCAGCACCAGGAGCACCGTCTCCTGGTCGACCACAACGTCCCGCACTGCAAGTCCAACGTCGTCTACAAGGGCGCCCTCCAGGGCGACGACGCGCACGCGGTGTGGATCGGTGACGTGCTCATCGAGGCCGCGGCCGAGGGCACGGACACGTACGAGATGAACCGCAACCTGGTCCTCACGGACGGGGCGCGCGTGGACTCCGTACCGAACCTCGAGATCGAGACCGGCGAGATCGTCGGCGCCGGCCACGCCTCGGCGACCGGCCGCTTCGACGACGAGCAGCTCTTCTACCTCATGGCGCGCGGCATCCCGCAGTACGAGGCCCGCCGTCTGGTGGTCCGCGGCTTCTTCGCCGAGCTCGTCCAGCAGATCGGCCTCCCGGACATCGAGGAGCGCCTGCTCGCCCGGATCGAGGAGGAGCTGGAGGCGGCCGTCGCATGACCTTCGTACGCGTCTGTGGACTGGGCGAGCTGGAGGAGGACACCCCCAAGCGGGTGGAACTCGACGGCACGCCCGTGTCCATCGTGCAGACCGAGGGCGAGGTGTTCGCGATCCACGACATCTGCTCGCACGCGAACGTCTCCCTGTCGGAGGGCGAGGTCGACGACTGCCACATCGAGTGCTGGCTGCACGGCTCGCGCTTCGACCTGCGTTCCGGCAAGCCCGACGCCCTCCCGGCGACACGCCCCGTCCCCGTATACCCCGTAAAGATCGATGGGGACGACGTGCTCGTCTCCCTCACCCAGGAGTCCTGAGGCATCCATGGCAACGCTTGAAATCCGAGACCTGCACGTCACCGTCGAGGCCGACAACGCCACGAAGGAGATCCTCAAGGGCGTCGACCTCACCGTGAAGCAGGGCGAGACGCACGCCATCATGGGCCCCAACGGCTCGGGCAAGTCGACCCTCGCCTACTCCCTCGCGGGTCACCCGAAGTACACGATCACCGGCGGCACCGTCACCCTCGACGGCGAGGACGTCCTGGAGATGTCCGTCGACGAGCGCGCCCGCGCCGGCCTGTTCCTCGCGATGCAGTACCCGGTCGAGGTCCCGGGTGTCTCCGTGTCGAACTTCCTGCGCACCTCCGCCACCGCCGTCCGCGGCGAGGCCCCCAAGCTGCGCACCTGGGTGAAGGAGGTCAAGGAGGCCATGGAGCGCCTCAACATGGACCCGTCCTTCGCCGAGCGCAACGTCAACGAGGGCTTCTCCGGCGGTGAGAAGAAGCGCCACGAGATCCTCCAGCTGGAGCTCCTCAAGCCCAAGATGGCGATCCTCGACGAGACCGACTCCGGCCTCGACGTCGACGCCCTGCGCGTCGTGTCCGAGGGCGTGAACCGCATCCGCGAGACGGGCGAGGTCGGCACCCTGCTGATCACCCACTACACGCGCATCCTCCGCTACATCAAGCCCGACCACGTGCACGTCTTCTCCGGCGGCCGGATCGTCGAGTCCGGCGGCGCCGAACTCGCCGACAAGCTGGAGAACGAGGGCTACGAGGCCTACGCGAAGCACGACGGGGCCGACACGAAGGGTGGCGCATCCGCGTGACATCGCAGCCGGGCCTCCTCGACACCGAGGCGATCCGCAAGGACTTCCCCATCCTGGACCGCCAGGTCCACGACGGTAAGAAGCTCGTGTACCTGGACAACGCGGCGACCAGCCAGAAGCCGCGCCAGGTGCTGGACGCCCTGAGCGAGTACTACGAGCGCTACAACGCCAACGTCCACCGCGGTGTGCATGTGCTCGCCGAGGAGGCCACGGCGCTGTACGAGGGCGCGCGCGACAAGGTCGCCGAGTTCGTCAACGCGCCCTCGCGCGACGAGGTGATCTTCACCAAGAACGCCTCGGAGTCGCTCAACCTCGTGGCGAACATGCTGGGCTGGGCCGACGAGCCCTACCGCGTGGACTCCGAGACCGAGATCGTCATCACGGAGATGGAGCACCACTCCAACATCGTGCCGTGGCAGCTGCTCGCGCAGCGCACCGGCGCGAAGCTGAAGTGGTTCGGCCTGACCGACGACGGCCGCCTGGACCTGTCGAACATCGACGAGGTCATCACGGAGAAGACGAAGATCGTCTCCTTCGTGCTGGTCTCCAACATCCTCGGCACCCAGAACCCGGTCGAGGCGATCGTGCGCCGCGCCCAGGAGGTCGGTGCGCTGGTGTGCATCGACGCCTCCCAGGCCGCGCCGCACATGCCGCTGGACGTCCAGGCCCTCCAGGCCGACTTCGTGGCCTTCACCGGCCACAAGATGTGCGCTCCGACCGGCATCGGCGTCCTCTGGGGCCGCCAGGAGCTGCTGGAGGACCTGCCCCCGTTCCTCGGCGGCGGCGAGATGATCGAGACGGTGTCGATGCACTCCTCGACCTACGCCCCGGCGCCCCACAAGTTCGAGGCGGGCACGCCCCCGATCGCCCAGGCGGTCGGTCTCGGCGCGGCGATCGACTACCTCGACTCGATCGGCATGGACAAGATCCTCGCCCACGAGCACGCGCTCACCGAGTACGCCGTCAAGCGACTGCTGGAAGTCCCCGACCTGCGCATCATCGGCCCCACCACGGCCGAGGAACGCGGCGCGGCGATCTCCTTCACGCTCGGCGACATCCATCCGCACGACGTGGGCCAGGTCCTCGACGAGCAGGGCATCGCGGTCCGGGTCGGACACCACTGCGCCCGGCCGGTCTGCCTGCGGTACGGAATTCCTGCGACCACGCGAGCGTCGTTCTATCTGTACTCCACGCCGGCCGAGATCGACGCGTTGGTCGACGGCCTGGAGCACGTACGGAACTTCTTCGGCTGAGGGGCGTGCTGAACGGTGAAACTGGACTCCATGTACCAGGAAGTCATCCTGGACCACTACAAGAACCCGCACGGGCGGGGCTTGCGGGATGGCGACGCCGAGGTGCACCACGTCAACCCGACGTGCGGTGACGAGATCACACTGCGTGTGAAGTACGACGGCACCACGATCGAGGACGTCTCGTACGAGGGCCAGGGCTGCTCGATCAGCCAGGCGAGCGCGTCCGTACTGAACGACCTCCTCGTCGGCAAGGACCTCTCCGACGCGCGGAAGATCCAGGAGACCTTCCTGGAGCTGATGCAGTCCAAGGGGAAGCTCGAACCCGACGACGCGATGGAGGACATCCTGGAGGACGCGGTCGCGTTCGCCGGGGTGTCCAAGTACCCGGCCCGGGTGAAGTGCGCCCTGCTGAGCTGGATGGCCTGGAAGGACGCTACGGCCCAGGTGCTGGGCGGAGCCGACGCCGAGAAGGAGACGACGGCATGAGCGAGACCGTTGAGATGAAGCCGGCCTCGGAGGAAGAGGTCCGCGAGGCGCTGTACGACGTCGTCGACCCCGAGCTGGGCATCGACGTCGTCAATCTGGGCCTGATCTACGGCATCCACATCGACGACGCGAACATCGCGACGCTCGACATGACGCTGACCTCGGCGGCCTGCCCGCTGACGGACGTCATCGAGGACCAGGCGAAGTCCGCCACCGACGGCCTCGTGAGCGAGCTGCGCATCAATTGGGTCTGGATGCCGCCGTGGGGCCCCGACAAGATCACGGACGACGGACGCGAGCAGCTGCGGGCTCTCGGGTTCAACGTCTGAGACCCACGGACACACAGGAGGGCGGCACCCTTTTCGGGGTGCCGCCCTCCTGTACGTGCTCAGCTCAGCCCGGCCACCATCCGGAACGACGCGTCCGAGCGGTACTGGTGGCTGTTCTCGTAGGGGTCCAGGCGGAGCCGGAAGTCGCGGTGGCGCAGGAAACGGCCGGGGTAGTTGACCGATTCCAGCGCCAGCGCGCCCGACGGGGACCAGGAGCGGGGGCAGAACGTGGCGTCCTGGCGGAAGAGGGACGAGCCGTCGTCGTCGTTCGCGACCAGGACGAAGCTTCGGTGGCGCAGATAGCGGCCGTCGGCGGTGGTGAAGGAGTAGCAGGAGGAGTCGGCGAGGCCGGTGACACGCTGGAAGGTGGCGTCCTCGCGCTGCCCGGTGCCTGAGCCGATCCGGTCCAGGAACACGTAGCCGTCGCGCACCCGCCAGTAGCGGTCGGAGAAGTTGACCGAGCGTATGGAGGTGCCGTGCGAGGCCGGCGTCTTCGGCGGCTTCGACGAGCCGGAGGACGCCTTCGGCGGCTTCGGCTCCTTCGGCGCCTTCTTCACGGGCTCCGGACTCGGGGCGGCGCTGGGCGCGCCGGAGGTGGGGGTGGGGCTGGGAGACGAGTGGACGCGCCCCGCACCGGCCTCCTCGGAGGCGCCCCGGGAAGGGGTCGCGAAGGAGATCAGACCGCCCGGGGCCGAACTGCTCAGGGTGCTCGGCTGCGCCGCCCGGTGTTCCGGCTCGCCCGCCTCGCCGTTCATCACGGTGACGGCCGTGGCGCACGCGGTGATCGTCGCCAGGGCCAGCGCGCCCGCCAGCCAGAGCCGTCGGGTCCCCGGCGCCCGGGTGGTGTCCGGTGCCCAGCCGCTCTCCCAGGGGCGGTCCTGCGGCGGCCGGGACTTCTGTTCTGACATGCGCTGTTCCTCCGGCGGGGCACCCTTGACGGCGGCGCAGTTGTGGTGGCCCGGTGTGCGATCGGTGACACCGTAGTGGACGTGCGGGGCCGCTGGGACGCGTTTGGTGAGAGCGATTTCTCACCGAGATCCAGGGTCGCGTTGTGTACGGCCGTACATCTGATGTGTACGCTCGTACACATGGGTTATCTGCTCCTGGCCGGGGCCATCGCCGCCGAGGTGGGCGCGACCACGGCCATGAAGTACAGCGACGGCTTCAGCCGGCTCGCGCCGTCGCTGCTGACGGTCCTCGGCTACCTGGTCTCCTTCGGGCTCCTCGCGCAGACGCTGAGGACCGTCTCGGTCGGCACGGCCTACGCGATCTGGGCCGGGGTCGGCACCGCCGCCATCGCCACGATCGGAATCGTCTTCCTCGGGGAGGGGATGACCGTCGCCAAGGCCGCCGGGATCGCGCTGATCATCCTGGGGGTCGTGGTGCTGAACCTGGGCGGTGCCCACTGATGCCCCGGCGGCACGACCCCGAGCGGCGGCAGAGGATCATCGACGCGGCGATCCGGGTGGTGGGGCGGAAGGGCATCGCCGGGCTGAGCCATCGCACGGTCGCCGCCGAGGCGGACGTGCCGCTCGGCTCGACGACGTACCATTTCTCGACCCTCGACGAGCTGCTCGTCGCCGCACTGCGACAGGCCAACGAGGGCTTCGCCAAGGTGGTCGCCTCCCGGGGCGGCCTGGAGGATCCCCGCACCGACCTGGCCGCCGAACTCGCCGCGTGGGTGGGGGAGTGGCTCGCGGGCGAGCGTACGGGGGTGGAGCTGGAGTACGAGCTCTACCTGGCCGCGCTGCGCCGGCCCGCCCTGCGGCCCGTCGCCGCCGAGTGGGCCGAGGGCGTCGCGGAACTGCTGTCCCGGCGTACCGACCCGGTGACGGCCCGGGCCCTGGTGGCGCTGCTCGACGGGATCTGCCTGCAGGTGCTGCTCACGGAGGCACCCTACGACGAGGCGTACGCGCGCGAGGTGCTGCGCCGGGTCATCCCGTGAGGTGGCATGGCGGCGGACCGGTACGGCGGTCCTGCGACCTGCCGGACCCGCCGTGAACTCTTCGCCGCCCAGCGGGGGTGGCTCGCACGCTGAGACGTCCCGCGCCCGAGTTAGCACCGACATGCCCCGGCCGGTTAGGTTGCCCTCATGACCGACACGACTGCTCCTCGCACCACCGGCGCCGTGGCCGCCGGCCTCGCCACGATCGCCGCAGACGGCACCGTTCTGGACACCTGGTTCCCCGCGCCCGAGCTGGCCGACCAGCCCGGCCCGTCCGGCACCGAGCGGCTCTCCGCCGAGCGGGCCGCGGAGCTGCTCGGCGGTGGCGCCACCGCTGCGGTCGGCCCGGACGCCCGCCGGGGCGTCGAGGTGGTCGCGGTCCGCACGGTCATCGCCTCGCTCGACGAGAAGCCGATCGACGCGCACGACGCCTACCTGCGTCTGCACCTCCTCTCCCACCGCCTGGTCAAGCCGCACGGCCAGAGCCTGGACGGCATCTTCGGCTTCCTCGCCAACGTCGCCTGGACCTCGCTCGGCCCGGTCGCCGTCGACGACCTCGAAAAGGTCCGGCTGAACGCGCGCGCCGAGGGTCTGCACCTCCAGGTGACCTCCGTCGACAAGTTCCCGCGCATGACGGACTACGTGGCCCCCAAGGGCGTCCGGATCGCCGACGCCGACCGGGTCCGCCTCGGCGCGCACCTCGCCGAGGGCACCACGGTCATGCACGAGGGCTTCGTCAACTTCAACGCCGGCACGCTCGGCACCTCGATGGTCGAGGGCCGCATCTCCGCCGGTGTCGTGATCGGCGACGGCTCGGACATCGGCGGCGGCGCCTCCACGATGGGCACCCTGTCCGGCGGCGGCAACGTCATCATCTCCGTCGGCGAGCGCTGCCTGATCGGCGCGGAGGCGGGCGTGGGCATCGCCCTCGGCGACGAGTGCGTCGTCGAGGCCGGTCTGTACGTCACGGCCGGTACCCGCGTCACCATGCCCGACGGCCAGATCATCAAGGCCCGGGAGCTGTCCGGCGCCTCCAACATCCTCTTCCGCCGCAACTCGGTCACCGGCACGGTCGAGGCCCGGCCGAACAACGCGGTGTGGGGCGGCCTGAACGAGATCCTGCACAGCCACAACTGACCTCCGGGCGGCCCCGTACGGATGACACGGCGTGACCTCGCGATGGTTTTGGCAGATGAACGGGTGGACGCAGTGTCCGATCAGACGCCGAACCGACGAGATGAGGACCGGGGCATGAAGAACGATCGTGGGCGGGCCGTGGCAGGCCGGCTGGCCGGGGTGGTCGTGGCGCTGGCGGTGTGCTGGCTGCCCGCGGGGGCCGCGCACGCCGACGAGACCAACACGGGTTCGCACAACGGCCACCGGGTCGGTCTGATCAACGTCAACGTCGGTCAGATCGACGACCCGGCGGAGGACGTGCTGGAGCACACGCTGCTGTTCGGCGACGGGTACGCCTGGAACTGAGCGGACAGGGGCTGAAGCCGAATGCCCCTAGGGCGACCGCTCGATAGCAAGGTGCTGGAGGATCCGTGGACCTGTCCCTGTCGACCGAAACCATGGGCGA